>CAMZLK010000033.1 GCA_947311475.1 uncultured Desulfocapsa sp. | reverse complement strand
TCTTTTTGCTGGTTTTCTTTTTAGAATCGCTCTTCTTGGAACTTTTCTTCTCTTTTGTTTTGCTCGATTTTTTCTTACTGCTTTTCTTTTTACTGGCTTTCTTTTTGGTACTTTTTTTCTTCGTGTCGCTCTTGGAGGTGTCTGTTGTCGTTTTGGCAACAACTGCTTGGGTAGGTGTCATGAATGCTACAGTGATAAGTACAGTGAAAATGAGACAAAGAGTACGGAATTGCATTGGGAAATCCCCCTATTTTAGTTTGTTAGGCATTGTGGATTACTGGCACTGCTTAATAATATGGGTAATCAATATTATGATGATATGCACGAAATTTTTACAGAAACGGCATCAAAAAGTAAAAATAGTAATTTTTGGCATGTTTCAAGCTGAATTGAGGGGCGCTGGGCAAAGGATTGTTTTGCTGGACAGTTCACTGTGAACGTCATGTTTTCCAAAGTCAAGCGCCACCAGCCGACAGTATAATCCCTTCCGGGCAAGGAGTTCGGCATGGCTTCCCTGTTCCATTATACTTCCTTTTTCCAGAACAATGATTCTGTCAGCACGTTGAACGGTGGACAGGCGGTGGGCGATAATAAGAACAGTTTTATCCTGGAAGCAATGTTCCAGCGGTTGTTCCAGAAGCTTTTCGGTTTTAGAGTCGATCGCTGAGCTGGCTTCATCCAGTACCAGGAGTGAAGGGTTGCGGCATAAGATCCTGGCTATGGCAAGAAGTTGTTTCTCTCCAGTGGACATGGCAAGGCCTCCCTCACCTATTCTTGTGTCCAGTCCCTGTGGCAGGTTTTCTACGAATTGGGTTAATTGGGTTTGTTGTAGTAATCCTATAACTTCCGCTCTTTTTTTTCCTGTATCCAGGGTAATGTTTTTCAATAATGTGTCTTGCAGGATAAGCATCTCCTGCATTACAACGCCGATTTCTTTCCGCAGTGCACTTTTTGTCACATTAGCAAGAGCATTACCTGCAAGTGTGATATTGCCACTATCCGGCTCATAGAAACGCAGCATAAGGTTAATGAGGGTGGATTTTCCACTTCCGGTGGAACCGACAATTGCTACAGTTTCTCCTTCTTTTACTGTAAAAGAAACATTATGGAGAACGGGTTGGTTGGGGATATACGAGAAGTTAATGTTGTTGAAACAAAGATCACCTCGAAGGGAAAGAGTTGCATCACTTTTATTCGCATGAATATTGCTTTCTTCCTCTGATGGTGTGTCCAGTAAATGAAAAATACGCTCAGCAGATGCAAGAGCTGACTGGACAATAGAGTATTTTTGAGAGAGTTCCCTTAGAGGCTGGAAGAACAGGCGCATGTATGAAAGGAAGGCAACCAGTTCACCGAGGGACAATTGGTTTCGAATAATTTCGCCACCGCCATACCAGAGAATAAGGGCAATGGCCAGCGAACTCATAAGTTCTGTGATTGGCATGAATGCACCAAACAATCTGATCTGGCGCAAGGTTTTAGTTAGATAGTCATCGTTTAACTTTGAAAATGTATCTTTTAGGTCATTGCCTCTTCCAAATAGCTGTACCAGAGTGATTCCTGAAACTGTTTCCTGAACAAATGCGTTGACCTTGGAGAGTTGTTTACGTATGGCCCGGAAATGATTTCTGGCAAGTTTGGAAAAGAGAATGGTAACAACAGTAGCCAGGGGAACAAAAAGGCAGAGGATGAGCCCCAGTCGCAGATTCATATACAAAAGAAGCCCTAGGATACATGCCATTCGCAGAAGGTCATTGAAGATGGTTACCATGATAGAGGTAAACATCTCATGCATGTTCTGTACGTCATTGGTCAGACGGGTCACAAGCCGGCCAACAGGCTGAGTACTGAAAAATTCCAGACTGATTTTTATCAAGTGGCGGAAAAGATCCTGTCGCAGGGTGTGCATGATTGATTGTCCAATCCATTCAAGAAGCAGCACTTGTAAAAAGGATGTGACAAAGCCAATGCAGATAAGGATCCCATAGAGCATTACATTTGAAGAGAGCCCCTCCATGCGTTTGTCAAAAGTAAGATCAGGGCTGGTTATGTAGAGGTCGATGGCCTGCTGCATAATCCAGGGCAGGGCGAGCGCACAAGTTGTTACAAGTAAAGAGAGCAGGACTGCTCCTGCAAACGGGAACCGGAATGGACGGAGGTAGGCAATGATTCGGCGCCATAATCCTTTCTCTGAAAGGGCTGGCGAATAATCGTCTTCAAAATATCCGAAGTTACGCATTCCCCGTCTCTCCTCGAAGCATTTGCCTGCGATGTATTTCTGCAAGGAAAGAATTCTTTTCAACGAGTTCATCGTAGGTACCAATATCACTGATTCTACCCTGTTCCAAAACAAGAACCCTGTCTGCCCGTGCCAACTGTTTGATTCGCTGACTGACCCAGAGTACTGATTTATCTTTAAGCCAGGGGTTGATATTTGCTATGATTTCCTGTTCGGTTCCTGTATCCACAGCGGAAAGACCATCATCAATTATTAGAATGGGCCTGTTGCAGAGTATGGCTCTTGCAAGTGCGACCCTTGCCCGTTGACCGCCTGACAACGTAACTCCTTTTTCTCCAATCATACTTTCGTATCCTTGTGGAAAAGCAACGATTTCATCATGAACAGCAGCAGCTTTAGCCGCTTTTGCAATGAGATCCATGGAGGCACCAGGATTTCCAAAAGCAATATTGTCGCGAATGTTGCTGGAAAACAGGAGTGCTTCCTGGTTCACGTAACTGATTTGTGCCTGTACAGATTCCGGTGCAATTTCGTTTACATCCCTTTTCCCCCAAAAGAATGTGTTGTCTGCAACAGGGTAAGTACGGGCTAAAATTTGGCAAAGAGTTGTTTTGCCACATCCGGTGGGCCCTGTAATACCCAGGATCCCTGGAGTGATCCGAAGAGTGATATTCTCAAGGATTATTCTTTTGGAGTGTGGATAGGTGAAGTTTAGCCCACATAACTCAATGGTGGAATGTTCGGGGAGGGGAGTAGTATCTCCTGGAAGGAGTTGTGATTTTTCTGAAAGAAGCAGGTAAATCCGACGCAGTGAAGTCACACCTCTTTGAGATAAGTTTGCCACCCATCCAACAGCCATCATGGGCCAGATGAGCATATAGAGGTAGGTAATAAAGGCCACGAAATCACCCATGGAAATGGTCTTTAAAATGACAAGTTTTCCTCCAAAATAGAGGACTAACAGCATCCCACAGCTGCCAACCAGGGTAGCAATGGGAAAGAGCAGGCCTTGAATGATTGCCACCCGGATATTTGAGTCAACATACTCTTGTCCAAGACGTGCAAAACGTTTGCTTTGGGATTTTTCAAGGGTGTAGGCTTTTAACAGGCGGATGGATGCAATTGAGGATCTGGCAAATTCGGTCATGTTTGAAAACTGTTCCTGTACACGGTCAAATCGCTGGTGCAGGCGGGCTGAAAGGAAACGAGTGGACAGGGCCAAAATCGGCATGGGTAACAGTGCAAGTAAGGTAAGGCCGAAATGGATATTACACATGAAGGCTATGGCTGCAACGGACATGACGAGTGCATCGATTGCAGCAACCAGTCCCATACCGCAAGCCATTTGTACTGCGGAGAGGTCATTTGCACCATGGGCCATGATGGATCCGGTACTGTATTTTGAGAAAAAGCTGCCATCCATGGTCAGGACATGGTTGAAAATCTTTTTTCGCAGATCCCGTTCCAGGTGCCTGGAAAATCCTATGATCAGGTAACGCCAGCAAAAACGGAGCAGGGTGGCAACAATTCCAATGGTGCAGATAAGGAGTGCAAGGCGAAGTAAATCATTCGGGACAGCAGTTCCTGCTGAAAGTGAATCGATGCCATGTTTTAAAATGCGGGGAATTGTGAGTTGAAGACAGTTAACCCCCAGTAGAGAAAGTAATCCAAACAGCAGACGAATGCGATGTTTGAAATAGATAGGCCCCAGCAGTCCCAGTACTTTTTTGAGGGGCGGTGGGGTATCGGTGGGTGCTTCGGTTTTCAGTTTTTCACCATATTTTAATAGGGACAAATGACAATTCTTTGAGAAAACTGCGCCAGTATACCTTACAGGTATGATTTCTCACCCCAAAAGACAATAGGGAAGTGCTGTTTTGTACTAAATTATGGAGAAAAGAGATTGGTATTTTTGATAAGAGGCGGGAGGAAGGATTGATGGTGCTGCCATTGGCAGGGGAGTAAATATCCCCTGCCAATAATAGTGCGGAGTGGATTAGGCTTGTTTTTTCTTCTTGCGTTGCTGTAGGCCAACTAATCCCAGCAAACCTGTTCCAAAAAGAAGCATGGTCGCAGGTTCCGGTACAGGAGCACCACCACCGATAATGTCATTGTCACACCATGGAGCATAGGCGACAAAGAAACCACCATCAATGGCAAGCCCTTGATTATTATTCATTTCAGAAAAATCATAATTGATAACGAAATCATTGTTGTGAGATGCTCCAAAGGAAT
>CAMZLK010000032.1 GCA_947311475.1 uncultured Desulfocapsa sp. | reverse complement strand
GGGTACTTCTCTCTAGCTGTCTGCAAGACGTCAATACCACCTGTTGTCAGTAACAATAATCTACAAAATACCGTTTAAAAACATCAGATTATCCCACCGGTGGTTTGCTGGAAACGGTAGAAAATGACTTCTCTTTCCTCCACCGTTTCCAGCAAACCACCGGTGGGATAATCTGATGTTTTTAAACGGTATTTTGTAGATTATTGTTACTGACAACAGGTGGTATTGACGTCTTGCAGACAGCTAGAGAGAAGTACCCTCAACAAGCCGTGTTTATTCTAACCGGATACGGAGATCTTGATTCAGCAATAAATGCATTGCGTTTAGGGGCAGCAGATTATCTTCTCAAACCCTATCATTATGAAGAACTCTTACTTCGTATTGAAAGTTGTCTGGAAAAGAGAGAGTTACAGAAAAAAATTAAACTCTATGAAAATATTTTGCCCATCTGTTGCAAGTGTGGGAAAATTCGAGATGATGAAGGTTGTGAGAGGGGAACTGGAAAATGGTTTTCAGTTGAGCAATATTTTCACCAAAAATTAAATCTTAAATCCAGTCATGGATATTGTGATGACTGTGGAAAGAAGCAGCTGGATGAAATAAAAAAATATCAGAAACAAAGAAAAATGCAATACAACAAAAAATAAAACTACAACTAAATGAAGCCTCAAATTATATCTGTATCGATGTGTAGAGAAAGTTTTTTATCACAATTGGTTTTATTATGCTGTGGGAAAAGGTGTATTCTGTGACTTTGGCTGCCTGGCTTTCACTTGCAACCATCTGTATACTTGGTGCAATGTCACCTGGGCCAAGTCTGGTTGTGGTCTTGAAAAATACAATGGCTGGTGGCCGTTCAGAAGGAGTAAAGACGGCATTGGCCCACGGTTTTGGTGTCGGATTATATGCATTTGCAACTGCTGCCAGTCTAGCGGCAGTACTGATTAAAAACCCATTGGCTTTTAAGGCGATTCAATGGATTGGAGCACTTTTTTTGGCATATCTTGGGCTCAAAACATTGCTTGGAACCAATGGAATTACAGAGGCTAGCCAAACAGAAACAGATGTTTCGTATAATGGAAATGGACTTCGTTCAGGTTTTCTTACTGCATTTCTGAATCCTAAATTAGCTATTTTCTTTGCAGCTCTTTTTAGCCAGTTTGTGTCTCCTCTGGCACAATTTGGTGAAAAGATACTCATGGCATTAACAGCAGCATTCATTGATTCTATTTGGTATCTTTTCGTAGTTCTGGTGTTGTCAAATTCAAGGCTTCTGAATATTTTACGCAATAAAGCTGGCCAGCTGGATAACATGTTTGGTTTTTTGCTGATTCTGTTGGCCGTGAGGGTAATTACCTTGTCCTAGGAGTCAACCTCTCTGTTATCATTAACAGTAACTACTCACGGGCTAAGCGACTTACTTTCGCAAACCACTGATTTTGTAACTGCTTACAGGGTGCTGCAACTTTTCGCAGGCAGGTTGGCGCAGCGTATAAGTCATACGTAAGTCAGCGTGATCGCAGAAATGTGCGGTGACCTGTGAGCAGTTACCAGTAACAACTATAACGAGATACAAAAGGCGGATACAGACTCTTGCTGAAAGTATGGGGAGTATGGTTGGAGAAGAACCAATGATAAAGTAAAATTATTTGACTGTTGAGTGGAGTAGGGGGGGAATCAATTTTAAACAGGAGTGCAAGACCTTCTATCTAGCGCACGCAAACTGCGGGTAAGTAGTTTGTTGCTATTTGTAACATCTTGATATTATTTCACTCTCATAAATTTTTGTTTTTTGTTTCTGGAATTATGGAGTAAGACATAAACGTTAAACTCTCTTATATCATCCTCTTCTTCCTGGCAGAAGAGGATGATTAATAAATGCAAGAGAGTTGTAGTAGTCTTATTTATACAATGCAGCGATTGGTGCGGCTCCTTAGAGCCCTATAAGCGCTTTAGAAGCCCAGCTTAAAAGAGATCCAGGAAGAATGCCTATTCCAATAACACCCAATGTTGAAATTGCAAGGGCTGCGGTGAGTCCTGGTGAATAGGTTGCTGTAAATTCATCCTGCGGATCTTCCATATACATATAACGAACTAATCGCAGATAAAAATATGCAGATATGGCACTGAAGACAAGTGCTATCAGCACAGTGTAAGTATACCCAGCAGCAAGAGCAGATTTCAAGAGGTAAAACTTACCAATAAAGCCGGCTGTTGGTGGAATACCTGCGAGAGAAAACATAAAGATAAGCATAAGAAGCGCAGCTATAGGATTGCGTTTGGCTAATCCTTTGTAGTCATCCAGGGATTCTCTTCTGTTATCTGATGTACAGAACAAAATAACTATCGCAAATGCCCCCATATTCATAAATCCATAGATGAAAAGATAACTCATGGAAGCAGAATATCCTTCTGTGGTACCAGGGAGAAAACCAAGAAGAGCGTAACCTACATGAGCGATGGATGAGTAGGCGAGCATACGTTTAATATTTCTTTGAGACAAGGCTACAATATTTCCAATCGCCATTGATAAGAGGGCAATGGCGGCTATGAGCATGTCCCAGTTTCCGTGTAATTCAGGGAAACCAGTTATAAGAAATCGACCAAGAACTGCAAAACCTGCGGCTTTAGGTACAACAGACATAAAAGCACTCATGGAGCTTGGAGCTCCTTGATAAATATCAGGTGTCCAGAAATGAAATGGTGCAGCACCAATCTTAAAACAGAAGCCGCTAAGAACAAGAGCAAACCCTGCAAGTAGTGCAGGATTTGCTAAAATATTTGTCTCACTACAATAATTAGCTATTTCGGTGAGTCCTGTAGTACCAGTTAAGCCGTAAAGCAGAGAAATACCGAAAAGAAGAATAGCAGAGGAAAAACCACCCATGAGAAAATATTTAACAGCAGCTTCGTTTGAACGTGAATCACTTTTAAGCAGACCAACCAGGCAATATACAGAGAGAGCCATAAGCTCAAGACCGAGATAGACAACAATGAGATCAGTAGCTGAAACCATTACCATCATTCCTACAACAGAAAACATCATAAGACTGTAATATTCCCCTTCTCTAATTCCTTCAACATCAAGATATTGTCTGGACAGGAGTGCAGTAATTGCAGTACCTCCTAGACATATGATTTTGAAAAAGATTGAATAAGGATCAACAATAAACATTCCACCAAATGTTGTCGCCGAATCCTGATTGAGAAGAATAGCAATCAAGCCAACTGAAGCCATCAAAGTGATTTGGGTAAGAAGTTCTCTATTTCGCGGATATATAAGATCTACAATGATGAGGAAGACAGCCATACAGACCAAGAGTATCTCTGGCATTAGTGGACCAAGTGCGGGCATTGTAAATGTCATGTTCATGGGGAATCCTTCTCTATAGTTCTTTATGAGATGATTTTAAAAATTAATTAATTGGAAAAAGTAGAAGTTTACCAGTGCCCCAGAAACGTGAGCATGCAAAGAAACTCCGCTTGTAAACCTTTAAGGCCTCTCCCATGGAAAGGAGGGTGTCTATGGAATAAAACCTTAAACAAGCGATAATGACACTGATAAACTTCTACAACTATGAGTCCACAAGTTGTATTTGAACCTTTATGGCCTCTCTTCAATAGTATTATACTTTTAGATACAACGATTCGTGAATCTAATGGCTTACATGCTGTACATGATGAGCACCTTGAATTGCAGCATCAAGTGCATGGTCAACAGCTAATTGTACACCACTGGCTACACCATCAGGATTACTTGTTACCTGTTCCAGCAAATGACTAACAGATACGTGCATATAACTTAATAAACTATTCGGAAACAAACCTATCCAGAATATGAGAATAACCATAGGCATCAATGTTACTATCTCTCGAAGTTCAAGTTCCTTAATGGTATCCCATTTGGAATTAACAGGGTTAAAGAATATACGCTGGTAAAGCCAAAGCATATACCAGGCTCCAATTATCAACCCACTTGCAGCAATAAGTGCAACCCAAGGTCTTGTCAAAAAGCTTCCTAAAAGAATAAGTAGCTCTCCAACAAATCCGTTTGTACCTGGTAGTCCAACTGCAGCCAAAGTGAAAAGTAAAAAGAATGAGGCAAAGACTGGCATATTGGTAGCAAGTCCACCGTAATCACAGATCTTTCTAGTATGGGTACGTTCATACACCATACCAATTCCAAGAAATAGTGCTCCTGTGACAACACCATGGTTAATCATCTGTAAAATTCCACCTTCTACAGATTGCGTATTTAGCGCAAATATTCCAAGAGTAATAAAACCCATATGACTTACTGAACTGTATGCAATAAGTCTTTTGAGATCAGTTTGTGCCAGGCAAACAATACCACCATAAACAATTCCTATTAAAGACAGAACAATCATCGGCATCATCATTGCTGATGTCGCCTCGGGTAGTATAGGCATGGAAAAACGAAGAAACCCGTAAGCACCCATTTTAATGAGAATTCCTGCAAGAACTACGGAGCCAGCTGCTGGCGCTTCAGTATGTGCGTCCGGTAACCAAGTATGAACAGGCCACATGGGAACTTTGACTGCAAAGGCGGCAAAGAAAGCCCAGAAGAGTATAAGTTGTGTTCCTACAGGCAAATCGAGCTGAGCAAGGGCAAGAATGTCGAAAGTATTACCTCCCTTAATATAGAGGGTAATAATACCAACAAGCATCAAAAGACTACCAACCAAGGTATAGAGAAAAAATTTGGTGGCAGCATAAATACGATTTGGTCCCCCCCATACACCAATAAGCAGGAACATAGGAATTAGCATGGCTTCCCAGAAGATATAAAACAAGAAGAAATCAACTGAGCAGAAAACACCAATCATAGCCCCTTCCAGCAAGAGCATGGCAACAAAGAATTCTTTGACTTTTGTCTGGATAGATTTCCACGATACCAAAATGCAGAGAATCGTGATGAGTGCTGAAAGCGGAATAAATAAGATAGCTATTCCATCGACACCTAAATAATATTCAATGTTGAATATCTTAATCCAGTCATGTCTTTCCACGAACTGCATTGCAGGAGTAGTTTTATCAAAAGCAAACAGAAGTGGTAAGGTAAGTAGCAACTCAAGAATACTTATCATGAGAGCCATAACCTTGACACTGCCAACATCTTTTTTGTTACTCACACCAAGGAGTGCTATTCCACCGAGGATAGGTAAGAAAATTAATAAACTTAGAATTGGAAACGACATATTAGGCCCCCACAACCATCCAGATAATAATGAATACTGCACCACCACACATATAGGCGAGGTAATGGGACACTAATCCGTCCTGCATCTTTCTCATGCTACTACTAAGCTGGCCGATGAGTTTTGGAACTCCATTGACTACTTTATCTATAATACCGATATCAAAGAAGTTTAAAATTACGCTGCGGCTAAGTAAAAGAGCCGGCTTTACTATTATAAAATCATAGATTTCATCTACATAATATTTATTTAAGGAAAGCTTATAGAGTGTTGGAAATCTTTCCATTATGTTTTTAGGCATTTCAGGTTTTTTGATGTACATCTTCCATGCGAGGAAAATACCAATAGCTCCAGCACTTACTGACATCATCATTAGTATATATTCAGTAGTATGCGATGGATGAGCTAATGCATGCCCAACAACTGGCTCAAGGTAATGCCCCCAATTTGCATTTCCACCTAGGACTTCAGGTATACCAAAGTTACCAGCAGTTACAGCACCAATCGCAAGTAGTATCAGAGGGATTGTAACATTTTTAGGTGATTCTTTAAGATGTGCTTTTTGTTTATCTGTTCCTCTAAATTCACCATGGAATATAAGAAGAAAGAGTCTGAATGAGTAGAAAGCTGTCATTCCAGCAACAAGCGTCCCAATGAACCATGCAAATTTTCCTGCTCCAACTGGAGAGGCAAATGCCATAGCCAGAATTTCATCTTTCGAGAAGAATCCTGCAAAACCAGGTACACCTGATATGGAAAGAGAGGCAAGAAGAAAAGTCCAGTAGGTGATTGGCATATATTTCTTTAAGCCACCCATATATTTGACCTCTTGTTCATGGTGCATTCCAAGAATGATAGAACCACAACCAAGGAAGAGAAGGGCTTTAAAATATGCGTGGGTAAAAAGATGAAATATTCCTGCTCCGTAAGCTCCAACCCCACATGCAATGAACATGTAGGCAAGTTGAGATACAGTGGAGTAAGCGACTACTCGTTTAATATCTGTCTGTGTTAAGGCAATGGTTGCCGCAAAGAGACAAGTGATCGAACCTATTATTGTGACAACGTTTAATGCTGTCATGGACAAGGTGAAAATAGGGTTACACCTGGCGATCAAGAACACACCAGCGGTAACCATTGTGGCAGCATGAATAAGTGCGCTTACAGGTGTCGGCCCTTCCATGGCATCAGGTAACCAGACATGCAATGGCAACTGAGCTGATTTACCCATAGCTCCGCAAAAGAGTAGTAGCGCAATGGCTGTAGGTAGATACCAGGTTGTTCCTAAAAATGTGAAAGTCTGGTTTGCAATTTGATCAACATTGGCAAATATTGGTTCATAATGCAATGTACCAAAAGACGCATAGATTAGAAATAATCCAAGGATAAAGCCAAAATCGCCAAAACGGTTAACAATAAAGGCCTTTTTTCCAGCATCGGCTGCAGATTTCTTTTCGTAATAAAATCCGATTAAAAGATACGAGGAAAGTCCAACTGCTTCCCAGCCAAAAAAGAGTTGTAGAAAATTGTTACCCAGTACCAGCATCAGCATGGAAAAAGTGAATAGGCTCAGGTAGGAAAAGAAACGATAATACCCATCTTCCCCCTTCATGTAACCTGTAGAGTAAATGTGAACCAGTGAGCTGATGGATGTAACCACTATGAGCATTACTGAAGTTAATTCATCTAGAAGAAAACCTACGGAAACAGACATGGTACCAGATGATATCCATGTGTAAAGATCCTGGTTAACGTGATGACCGCTCTTAACCTGACTGAATGCGTATAACGCACAGGAAAAGGATGTTAGAACCGCTGCTATTGGTACCCAATGCGAGTTGTCTCCAAGGCGTTTACCAAAAAGAAAGGTAAAGACAAAAGAGGCCAGCGGCAAAAAAGGAATAATAAGTAAGTAAGTTGGCATAATCTATCCCTTTAGCTCGTTGATTTGATCAACATAAACTGATTTTTTGTTCCTAAAAAGCACGATAATCAAACCCAGGCCAATGGCGGCTTCTGCCGCTGCAACCGTAATGATGAAAAGGGTAAATACGTGCCCCGTTAAGCTGTCCAGATAGTGACTCATGGCAACCATATTGATGTTGACGGCATTTAGCATCAGCTCGATGGAGAGCATCATTATGATTATGTTACGCCTGATAAGAAACCCATAGGTTCCAATCGCAAAAAGGATAGCAGCTAGTGCCATGTACCATGATAATGGAATCATTTTTGTACCTCGTCCTCTTTTCTGGCAAGAACCAGCCCGCCTATTACTGCGATGAGCAGAATAAGACCAGCTACTTCAAATGGCAGAAGAAATGTTGAATAGAGTTCAAATCCCATGGCTTTGGTGTGAGTAAGATTTGTAATCCGTTCAACTGTAAAGTCACCTTTTGCACCAAGTTTAAATGATGGGATGATGTACAGTAAACAAATTCCAAATCCAACACTTGCCGCAGTTGCAAGACGACGATTGTTAACAAATCGATCAATTTTGATTTCATCTTTTAAACTGACAAGGAATAGAACAAACAGGTAAAGTACCAGGATTGCACCGGCATAAACAATTACCTGTACGGCTGCAATAAATTCAGCATTGAGCAATAGGTATAATCCGCCCATATGGAAAAACAAAACTAGCACGGAGAGCACACTGTAAACAGGGTTTTTAAAGCGTACTGCAAGTAGGGCCGTACCAATAATAACCGAAGCGCAGTAGAGAAATGCAAATTGATTAAGCATGGTCTTCCTCCGTATGCGTATCAGTGATCTTTTGTTTGGGCGACCTAAGGTTGGTTCCAATAAATTGTCCTGCAATCGTCCAGTCTTCAGGAACTTTCATGCGTTGAGCAGCAGGTAGTTCAGCTTCAGGTAGGCCCCTGGGACGCCAGAAAGGATTAACATAGTCCTCTCCATGACCTGATTCATCAAGAAATTTATCCCAGTTTTTTAGCAAAGCATCTTTATTAAAATAAAGTGATTCGCGATCATAACTGGCATATTCAAATACCTCAGTCATAGTGATTGCACCGACAGGACAGACTTCCACACAGAATCCACAGAAAACACAACGCAGTGCTTCAATGGAGTAGCTTTGAAGTACCTCTTTTCCCCTGGTATCCTTTTCACATCTAATATGAATACAACGGGAAGGGCATATGGTGGCACAGCGCATACAGCCAATACATTTAGATTCCTGGGTCAAGGGATCACGAACAAGAGCATGCTGGCCCCTGAACCCGGGATACATTGGTGGCTTTTCTTCGGGATACTGCCTGGTAATGGGTGGCGAAAAAAGCTTACGTAATGTCAAGGCCATCCCTTGCAGGATTTCTACCTGAAAGATGGTACCAAGCAAATTTCTTTTTGGTTTGTATTGGACATTCATAGTTTAGTTTTCCACTAAATCAGTTAGTTAAAAAAAAGCTTTAAATAGGCCAGTCAGAAAGATATTAAGCAATGCCAAGGGAATGAGAAGTTTCCAACCCAGTTCCATTAACTGGTCATAGCGATATCTCGGTAATGTTGCACGGATCCAGATAAAGAGAAAAAGGAATCCGTAAACCTTAAGGATGAACCAAAAGGGTGGAAAAAACGGTATTGGAAAAGGGCCATTCCAACCACCAAGGAAACAGACGGTTCCTATGGAAGCCATGACCATCATCCCAATATATTCTGCCATGAAGAACATAGCATAACGCATGCCGGAATATTCAGTAATATACCCTGATACAAGTTCTGTCTCAGCCTCGGGAAGATCAAAAGGTACTCTGTTGGTTTCTGCAAGCATGGCTACAAAGAATACAAAGAACCCAATTATCTGAGGGAAGAGATATATACTGAATAGTGATCCACCCTGGGAATTAACAATTTCTGTGAGATTCAATGAACCTGACAGCATCATGACACCAATCAAACTCATTCCCATGGGTATCTCATAACTGATTACCTGGGCCATGGAGCGCATACCACCGAGAAACGTATACTTTGAGTTTGAGGCCCAACCTGCAAGGATAATCCCATAACTGGCAAGGGAACTCATGGCGAAGATAAAGAGTAACCCTATATTGATATCTGCTAAAACCCAACCTTTCGCAAAAGGCAACACTGCAAGAGACGCAAGCATGGTTACGAGACAAATTACCGGTGCCAGCAGGAAAAGAGGTTTGTCAGCTTGTTCAGGAATAATATCTTCCTTGAAAAAGCTTTTGATACCATCAGCAATGGGCTGTAATAATCCATGCCAACCAACAGTCATGGGCCCTAGTCTTACCTGCATATGTCCAATTACTTTTCTTTCAAAATAAGTGGTATAGGCAACATGTAATAAGACAATCGCCAGGAGAATAACAATCTGAAGTAATATGATTAAAATCTGCATAATTTCACTGGTGTAAAATAATGTTTAGGGTTTTGATTTACTTGCTTCATCGATCACATTCTCCAAGCACAACATCCAAGGTTCCGATGATGGCAATTAAATCTGCAACCATTACACCTTTTCCAAGTGTTTGAAGCGCTCCAATATGGATAAAAGATGGAGAGCGTATATGCATCCGATATGGTTTGCCTTTTGAATCACTGACAAAGTAGAATCCAAGCTCTCCTTTGGGAACCTCGGTTGCCACATAGACATCGCCTTCCATATAGACATTCCGATCATCGATAAGTTTAATGAGTCCCTGATGAGCTGAAGTATCGGGAGTAACCTTTTTTTGAGGTATGGTTGGCATGATGAGATCTGGAGCATCATCTCCTACTATCGAACCAGGGGGCATCTTTTCAATACATTGCCTTAAGATGATGTTGGATTGTAGCATCTCCTCCATCCTTATACGATATCTGGCATAGATATCTCCGGTCTCACCAAGAGGAACCTCAAAGTCTAATTGGTCATACGCAGCATATGGCATATGCTTACGAACGTCATAATCAACACCTGAACCCCTTAAAGAGGCGCCTGTCAAACAAAGATCAAGTCCCATTTCAGCAGAGACAGGTGCAATACCCACGGTCCGTTTAAGCCAAATACGGTTTGTATCGATCAGTGTCTCGTACTCAGCTATACAGGCTGGAAATTCATTTACAAACCTATCAAGCTTCATCATGATTTCGTGGGTAACATCCTGCCTGACACCACCTAGACGAGTATATGTATTGGTCAGTCGCGATCCACAAAGTTCGGCAAACAATTCCATCAAGGTTTCACGTTCTCTAAATGCATAGAGAAATACAGTCATAGCCCCGATATCAAGAGCATGTGTGGCCAGCCAAAGTAGATGACTGGTAAGCCTGGCCATTTCGCAAACCATAACTCTCAAAAACTTTGCACGTTCTGATACATTTATGTCCAGCAACTTCTCAACAGCTTCGCAATAACCAACATTATTTGCCATTGCTGCCATATAATCGAGGCGATCCGTAAGAACCAGATTTTGGGCGTATGTTCGGTTTTCAGCAAGCTTTTCAAAACCACGATGCAGATAACCTACCTGAGGATAACAATCTAAAATTGTTTCACCGTCAAGCTCAAGATCAACTCTTAAAACGCCATGGGTTGCAGGATGCTGCGGCCCCATTCTAAGTTTATATTTATCTTCGTCACCCTGTGTGACAGGTACGCTTAATGTCGTTGTTTCAGTCATTTGCCTGGGTTCCTTCCTGAACGTGGGTGTTTTGGAAATCAAACTGGCTGAGTTGCTTGAACTTTTCCTTCAAGTCAGTAAAACCACTCCATTCTGTATTACCTTTGAGCTTATACGTTTTTTGCAATGGATGACCTTCCCAATCGTCAGGTGTCAGTACACGTTTTAGATTTGGATGATTATTGAAGCTAATTCCAAGTAGGTCAAATGCCTCGCGCTCAAGCCAGTCAGCTCCCGTCCAAAGAGAGGTGATGGAATCAATGCAAGGGTTGTCGGAATCCTTGACCTGTGCCTTCAGACGTAATCCCACTCTATGCTCTATGGAATAGAGCTGGTAGATTACTTCAAAGCGTTCAAAATGTTTCCCTTTACGAGTAAGATTGTCAACCCCAGTAAGACAATTGAGATGATTCATCTTATGCTTTTCTTTAAGAAATTGGCACATCTCCAGAATAAATTCCTGAGCTACTATGGCAGAGAATTGTCCTCTGTGTACCTGAATTTCTAAAATTGAATCTGGAAAATGCTTTTCCAGGTCTTCAGCTATGCGAATTGACTCCATCTTCCCTGCTCCTGCATGATTTTTTCTTGTAATTTCATCAATCCTTCCAATAGTGCTTCAGGCCTGGGTGGACAACCCGGAATGTAGACATCAACAGGTAAAAATTCATTTGCTCCCTGAACCACCGAATAGGTATCAAAGACTCCACCTGTACAGGCACAAGATCCCATTGCAAGAACATAGCGGGGTTCAGGCATCTGATCATAGACTCGTCTGACAACAGGGGCCATCTTTTTGGTGATGGTTCCTGCAAGTATTAAACAATCAGCCTGGCGAGGACTAGCCCGAAAAATAATACCAAATCTATCGAGATCATTGGTGGCAGAACCTGCTACCATCATTTCAATAGCACAGCAGGCAAGTCCAAAGGTTGCAGGCCAGATAGATCCAGCGCGTCCCCAGTTGATTACTTTATTTAAAGGTGCCACAAGTGCACTGGCACCAGGAATATATTTGATGCCATCTGTTATGTGTACAAGGTCTTCGTTTATTTTTCCCATTGGAATGCTCCCTTTTTCCAAGCGTAGAGATAACCGACAAGGAGAAGCACTATAAATATGAACATTTCAAAAAGTGCAAACAATCCAAGCTTGTCGTAAACCAGCGCCCATGAGTAGAGATAAATTGCTTCAACATCAAATACGATGAAGAGTATTGCAACCAGGTAAAATTTTACCGAGAATCGCGTACGCGGTTCTTCAGTCGGTTCATTACCAGACTCATAAGCGACCAGCTTCTCAAAATAAGGTCGTTTCATTCGAAAGAAACGACCAATCCAGAGCGTTACTGCTCCAAAGGCAATACCCAGCAAGATAAAAAGTAGTATCGCCAGATATTCTGAAGGGAGATAAGAACCAGACATTTTTTTTCCTTATGCTTTTTGACTTAGGATACGCTCAGCAAAATCCTGGCGTTTTTGATCCGAGGCTTGCTCGGGAGTTCCAAAACTCAGGCACCCTGTGGTGCATTTGGAAACACAAGCGGGTTCAAGCCCCTCATCAATTCTATCCATACAAAGGTCACATTTGTCAACTTTCCCTGTTTCGACATCCCATTGGGGCACACCCCAAGGGCAGGCATCCATGCAGGCTTTACAGCCGACACAATTGGTTTGATCGACGAATACTATGCCATCTTTATCCCTGCGTTGCATGGCTCCTGTTGGACAGGCATCAACGCACCATGGATTCTCACAATGAAAACAGGCCATGTAAACAAAATCCAATACAGGGAGGTTGTTTTTCATTTCGGGGCCAACCTGCATTATTTTACAAAAGAAGGCTCCTTCACCACTATTGTTCTTTGTCTTGCAATGAACCTCGCAGGCTTTACAACCAATGCACTGTTCAACATCCTGTGTTACATAATATTTACTCATTTTCGTGACTCCTCTTATGCAGCTGGTTTGACGGTTACAAAGGTTTCATTTAAGGCTAAACCGCCGCCTGCTTTATCCCAGTCTTTCAACTTTCCTTTCATAAAAGCATTATCAGCAAGACCTTTTCCGAAGGCTCTTTCCTGTGCCGGAACATCTGTTCCAAAACCGTGGAGCATAAATACAGCCTCAGGATGGATAAAATCTGTAACTTGGGCTTCTATTGAACCTACTTTACTCCCGTTGCTGACTGTTACTGTATCGCCATCTGAAATACCGAGTTTTTTTGCTTCGTCGGTGTGGATAAGAAGTTTATTACTTCCGAGTAATTGCGAAAGGACAGGATTGTTCGTTGATTGGCCGTGGGTTTGATATCCTTTGCGGCCAAAGAGTAGTCTGTAGCTCCCTTCAGGAGGGGCCTCAGGGCTCTCGTAGGGTTTAAATGATTCTATTCCCTTGTCTTCCCAAGTTTTGTTGACAAATTCGATCTTCCCTGATTTCGTGCCAAACTTGATGTTATCATCTGATGTTCCAATTGGAGAATCACAGAGTTTAACCATACCTGTGGCAGAAAAATCTTCTATTTTAACATCTGTATCCTGTAACTGATATTTCCAGATATCCTCAATTGATTTGTACGGCATATACTCACCCTTTCCAAGGCGTTCAGCCAAATCAACATATATCTGCCAACCTGGTTTAGAGTCATAAAAAGGCTCAACACATTTCCTTCTCATGCTAAAGCCAGGTTTAGGGCCCTTATCGGTACGCAAGATAGTATCTCTTTCAAGGAAAGTTGATTCTGGAAGAATTATGTCAGCGTACCAGGAAGTTTCACTATAATTAACATCAACGGAAACAAGAAGATCAAGTTTATCGAGAATCCGTTTTTGCTCTTCAGGATCAGGAAGGGCGATAAGTGGATTATGGCGATGTACAAAATAAGCTTTCACTGGATATGGCTTTCCAGTATCAATAGCATCGTAGGCAAGCTGTAACATACCAGCACCATTGTCATACCAATCCCAGTCAGAGTCGCAACTGTCACATCTAGGCTCTTTTACATCTGGAATATCCGCACTTAAACTTTTGAGTCCTGAAGAATCTGCATGCTTAGGCGTCTTTGGATAGATAAGACCACCGGTCTGTTCTGTATTACCCATAAGGGCATTCAAAATATTCAACATACGGCTTGCATAAAAGGTATCTTTATACCGTGAGTAAAGCCAACCGATATGAAAAATAACTTTTGGACGATCTGCGTCTACTTCATGACAGAAAGCTTTAATCTCATCGGAAGTAATGCCCGTCTCTTCAGCAGCCCATTCAGGTGTGTAGGGTTTAAGGAATTTTTTGAGCTCTGCTAAACCCAAACACCATTTTTTCACAAATTTTTCATCATAAAGCTTATTTGCTACGATATAATTAGTGATACCAAGAAGCAGAGCATAGTCTGTACCAGGCTTATTCTGCCAATATCTGGTTGCTTTTCCTGCAGTATTGGTAACTCGGGGATCAACATAAGTAACATGGGCGCCATTTTTAACACCTTTTAAAAATCCTTTAACCTCTTTAACTTTAAAGGATTCTGTAATGTTACGACCAAAGAGAACGATGTGATTTGCATTCTTAAGGTCATAAGCAAAACCTGTTCGTCCCATACCGTAGGTTGATTTACAGGCATGGTTTGCATTCCTGCCACAAGTACAGTCATGATTTATGTAATTTGGTGTACCAATGGCTTTCATAAAGGCTTTGCGAAGATCAGCAAAAGGGCCTCCACGGTCAGTGAGCATGATGGATTTAGGGCCATGTTCAGCTATGATGGTCTTAAGCTTGTCTGTAATATAGTCATACGCCTCATCCCAGGAAACCTGTTTCCATTTACCGCTTCCACGAGCACCGTCGCGTATCATGGGACGTTGAGGGCGTTGATCATCATACTGAAAAGGAATGGAGGCGGCAGCTTTTGCGCAGATCGCAGTACCCATACCACTGTCATTGCTATTGCCTTCAACCCATGTGACCTTTCCGTCCTCTACTTCAACTCTAATTGGACAGCGTACGGCACACATGCCGCAGATGGAGTACACAGATTCTTTCATTGAGCTTACCTCCAGTTTGATTCTAATGTTATGTTGTTCGTTTTAAATACAGATTCTGTATCAGTTTATACTGCTGTGCCTTTATTTTATGGCTTGCTATCGTTTGGAAGGGCGCATATTGAGCCCACTTAAATGGTAATCATGATAGCAGCGTCAAAAAGATGGATTGCACATATATCATGTTATTCTCGTTATTTCAAGGCACAGTTTCGATTTCGTACTATTATTAATGAAGTTGAAGTGCAAGGTTACACTCTGGTTGCTTGATTCCTTTTGCATGACGTTTACTGAGGATTGAACACAATTCCTCGTCTGTAATAATCGAATCGTCTTGTTTGGCTAAGTAAACAAGGCAATCAACGCAAATATTAAATGAGCAAGCACTGTCAGCTTTAACCATTTCCCAGCAGGCTTTGTTCTCATCTCCTGCCAACAGGCATTTATGCTTTAAATTGCATTGGATTAACTTCCAACATGGTAATTCAGATTGTTTAGACATAATCCCTCTAAAAAAGCCATTTTTTGAAGTACCGAAGACAAAATGATTAAGTCTGTAAGATCATCAGGAGAGGAATATCAACTCAAGCTTCCTGAAGTAGAGTTTGACTCAATTTTGTTACACCGTTTGGATGCGAAATGATTAACCTATTGTTTTGGCCAAGTAAAATTTATTATAATTATGTTTAGGATTAGTTTGATTAATGTTAAGTATAAGTATAAGGTAGAGATTTTCAATATTTGTGGTAGTCCAAGCATGTAAACAATGACTTACCAATATTGACTCACATGTGAAACAAAAACTTTTCTCCAACTAGAGAAGGGAAAATTAATATAAGTTTTTTTTATGGAGCTGTCATGTCGGCAACAATTCGTCAACTTGAAATTTTTAATGCAGTAGTTGAGTATGGGCAGGTAACAAAAGCTGCCCAAAAACTATTTCTTACTCAATCTGCGGTCAGTCTTGCCTTAAATGAAATGGAAAATCAACTGGGAGGCCCTCTATTTGACAGAACCGGGAGAAGCCTGGAACTCAATGACCGTGGCCGTTATCTACTTCCAATGAGCCATGAAATTATTGATAAGCTTGAGGATTTAAATGATTTGATGAATGAAAAAGACGGGAAGTTTGCTGGATCTTTAAATCTCGTTGCAAGTTCAACCATAGGTAACTACGTTTTGCCCTATCTGATAACAGCTTTCAGGAGTTTGCACCCTGACGTCTCTTTTAATATGCTGGTTTCCAATACACAACGGGCAGAGAAAATGATCGTCAACCGTGCTGTTGACCTTGGTTTTGTTGAAGGAGAGGTCAATAATGAACAGATTATTGCAGAAGAATGGTTTCAGGATGAACTTGTTTTGATAAGTCTCCCTGAAAAAGACACAGAGACTGAGAGAGTATGTGATATTACAACGGATTTAAAAATTTCCAAATGGGTAATGCGGGAAGCAGGTTCAGGAACTGCTCAGATTTTTAAGACAAAACTTGGTAAATATGTGACTGAACTTGATGTGGTAATGGAGCTTGGTGATACAGAAGCAATAAAAAAAGCAGTTGAAGCAGGAGCTGGCATTAGTTGCCTTTCAAAATTGACAGTGTGCCGGGAAATTCGAAGTGGAAGACTGCAACAGATTTCACTTCAGGGATTGGACCCAAAACGACAACTTTATGTAATCCAACACAAAAATAAGGCCAAAACCCGGCTGATCAATGAATTTCTGGATTTTTGTTTTCTTCTTAGTCGTTGTGATAGTGGTCGTTCCTGTCTATCCTCTCCGGAAGAATTTCAGGATCTGGTGATGGCATTGGCTGGTGGAGAATAGGGCACGTGATGGGAATACTCACGTTTTTTGGCTTGAATCTGCGGATTATTCCTTGAAGGAAGGGTTTGCTAGGAGCTTGTCCGAGAATAGGCATTTTGGTCAAAATCGAAGAATTTTCAGAAAATAAGCGCAGCCATATGATTGATATTGCGAGCATTATTTTTTGACAAACTCTGAAGAGTTTGGGCAAAAGGGCATTCTCGGACAGGCTCCTAGGAGCTTGTCGATAATAGTATTTTATGGAGTCCATAGTTATTATGGCCAGAAGGGATTCATTAAAACAGCTTTTTGAATATCACTTGTTGTACGTTTCATTGAGGAAATGAGAAAGTTTTCAAATTGCTGGCATTTAGCAAAGTTTTCTTTGATGAGTCTGTGACGTTTTGGGTCATTGTTTCCGTAATTTTCCAAAATATATTCCAATCGTTCTTCAAGGGATACAATTTCATCATGTCTCACACGTTTATCGGCGTAATAGACTATCTCTTTGGCGAGAAAATCACCTTTACCATAGCGTGCTAAAGAAAAATCCATGAGAATTACATGTTCTCGTACTATTTCGGCAACTTCAGGATACCCAAGTTCCAGGCAGATCTCTCTGCCATGTTTTGCATGATCACAGCGGTTTTTCAAACAGGGGGTTTTGGCTATATCATGAAGTAAAGCACCTGCTAGTACGAGTTTCTCTGATGGAGGGGGAGAACTGGATGAATCTGCAAGCCCCTGGAGCACAAAGTACGCCACCCTGGCAACCATGATGGAATGGGCCCGGATGTTGTCTAGCATGGCATACTCATCCATATGGGAGAAGCACTGTTGGATAGTTGGGACTGCCACTGTTATTCTATTTACCACTCAGTTCGTGTACAAAATCAACAGCAGCTTTTGCATGGTCAGGTGGTGTGAATTGATGAATTCCATGTCCCAGGTTGAAGATATGGCCTTTGGCCTCTTTTGCATCGTCCAAGAGTCGTTTGATACGCTTTTTGAGACCATCCTTTGGGAGAAGCAACGAGAATGGGTCAAGGTTTCCCTGAACAGCCACATTGCCAATTCGTTTAATGGCATCGCCAATGTTAATACGCCAGTCCAAACCAAGTACGTTTGCACCTGAGGATGCAGACATTTCAAGCAACGTGGCACCGTTATTGGCAAAATAGATGATTGGAAGTCCGGTATCCTGAAGATCCCGGATAATTTCCTGCACGTAGGGCAGGGCGAAGGTCTTGAAATCACAGGGAGCAAGCACACCAGCCCATGAATCAAAGATCTGCAGGGCCTGTGCTCCGGCTTTGGCTTGAGCTTTAAGGTAAAGGGTGGTGGTATCTGTGATCTTTCTCATTATATTGTGAAAAAGTTCCGGATTGCTGAACATCATTTTTTTTGTTTCCCAGAATACTTTTGAGGAGCCTCCTTCAATGAGATAAGTAGCACAGGTAAAAGGTGCTCCTGAAAATCCAATGAGGGGAACTCTTAATTCTTTACGCAGGAGACGGATGGTGTCCATGACAAAGCCAGTGTGTTCCACAGGATCGGGGATTATGAGCTCGTCCAGATTTCCCTGATTTCTGATGGGGGCAGGAAATACCGGGCCTCGCCCTTCATGAAACTCAAGAGGTGTCCCCATGGCTTCCAGCGGGATAAGAATGTCAGAGAAAAGAATAGCAGCATCCACATTTAAGAAGTCTACGGGTTGCAGGGTCACTTCCACGCAGAGTTCAGGGGTTTTACATAACTCTAGAAAGGTGACCCCACCCCGCACCTTTTGGTATTCTGGCAGGTAGCGACCAGCTTGGCGCATAATCCAGATGGGGGTGTAATCAGTCTTTTCGCCTCGGCAGGCTTTAAGGAAAGTATCATTCATATCGTTATTTGCAACAGCGCTTCAGCACCAGAGCAAGCGTCGACTCCGATCGTTCGGTTGGTTCTTGTCGCATAGTTGTGCTATTATTACGACAAGAGCCAACTGAATTCGCCCCGAAGGAAGTGCCCTTGGGATTAACCTTGGAGTAGTGCTGAGCTGTTTTCCTATTGTAGTTATTGGTAAAATGCTTATGCTGGATTACTTATAATGCCTAGGAGCTTATCCGAGAATGCCCTTTCGGAGTCTCGTTCCTCGCTACCTGCCCAAACTCTTCAGAATTGTTAAAAAAATGCTCGCAATATCACACATATGGCTGTGCTTATTTTTCAAAAATTCTTCGATTTTGACCAAGATGCCTATTCTTGGACAAACTCCTAGCTGTTTTCTTTTTCTTTAATGCTTCTTGGAATGTAATTACAAAATGGTTCCTGTGCCAGATAATCTCCGGTCATGGCATAGGCACGTGCCCTGCAACCACCACAGACATTCACATATTCGCATGATCCACAATTGTCTTTATATCCTTTAAAATCACGCATTTCGGCAAAGAGACTGGAGTCTTCCCACACCTCTTTAAATGACTGTTTGTACAAGTTTCCTGCCGCTTTTGGAAAGTAACTGCAGGGAAGTACATCAAGGTCAACATCAATTAAACAGATAAGTTGGCCTGCAAGACACCCCTTGGAACCGCCGGTGGAAAATTTCAGATTACGGCGCTTAAAGGAACTTCCTTCCTCTTTGGCTTTCTGGCGCACAATACGGTAATAGTGTGGTGCACATGTGGGGCGAGTAAGCAGGTCATCATCGTTCTTCTCAATTTCGTAGTGCCACTCCAGTATTTCATCATAGAGATCTATCGGAATGAGTTCTTCCATGATATCTTCACCACGGCCGGTGGGTACAATCATAAACATGTACCATGCCGTGGCACCGAGTCCCTTGACCAGCTTGTATATCTCAGGTATTTCTTTGCGGTTACGAGTAGTAAAAGAAGAGTTAACAAGAAAAGGAATACCATGTTCATTAAAGAGTTTGATGGCATTCATGGTTCCGTCAAAGGCACCTTCCTGGTTGCGAAAATCATCGTGGGTTTCAGCTTTTGCGCCATCCAGGCTAAGTGATACCATCTTGATTCCGGCATCTACGATCTTTTTACAGATATCTGGAGTTACCAAGGTTCCGTTGGTGGCAAGGCACATCCGCAGACCTTTTGATCCGCCATATTCGGCAATATCAAAAACGTCTTCGCGAAGCAGTGGTTCTCCACCTGAGAGAACAATTACAGGGGACGCATACGAGGCAATATCATCAATAACTCTTTTGGCTTCATCAAAAGAAAAATCGGGGTGCCCCTTAATTGCAAGCTCGGATGATGAGCGGCAATGCACACATTTTAAATTACAACGTCTGGTAATTTCCCAGGCAATCCATTTTGGTTCAAATTCCATCGCATTCCTTCTTCATTGGATAAAAACAGAAATCATTCCTGATACTATATTGTCTTTTTATCTAAGATGAAAGGCAAAAAGAGGCATTGTGGCTACTTGACAAGGAAAATAGTGTTACTTATTGTTGTTGGCGTTATCAGGATAAAGAAATAAAAAACTTCATAAGCAGCGACTGTCTGAAGGGCTTGTTCCTGTTTATATAATAGTGGAGGACTGGGTGAGCGAAGAAAAAAGTAGAGAAGAAGTTCTTGAAGATGTGGGATCCGTCGGTGAAGACATGCCAGGCGTAGGAGAAGTCGCGGAAGGTGCTTCTGAAGAAGCCATGGAAGAAAGTACCATTGAAAAACAACTTGATGATGCATTGGCTGATGCTGCAGAGCAGAAGGATCAAATGATGCGGATTGCCGCTGAGTTTGAGAATTACAAAAAACGGATGATTCGTGAGAAGAGTATGGCCATGAAATATTCCGGTGAGCCGATTTTTCGTGATATTTTGGCAACAGTCGACAATCTTGAACGTGCAATTGCTCAAGGACAGGCAGAAGGGGTTGAACCTGAACAGGGCCTTGCTTCTCTTCTTGAGGGAGTTCAACTGACCCTGAAAAGTCTTATGGCAACCCTAGAGAAATTTGAAGTAACGCCAATTAGTAGCGTCGGCGAAGCCTTTGATCCTACCAACCACGAAGCATTGACCATGGAGCCGAGTGATACGGTTCCGGCCAATCATATTTTGAACGAATTTGAAAAAGGGTATCAGTATAAGGATCGTTTGCTCCGTGCGGCCAAGGTGATTGTATCGGCAGGAGATAAAGAGTAATTAAAAAAAACTTCTGGGAATAGCAGACCAAGTGCTTGACAGAAGCTGGATAATGAGCACTGTAGCAAGTGTTGTCAGGAGTAAAAAGCAATTTAAAAAAAGAACACAGAAGATATCGTCTGGCAGGTACAGACGGTTTCACGTTTTGATATAAGGAGAGGATATTATGGGAAAGATAATTGGAATTGATCTTGGAACCACAAATTCATGTGTGGCTGTCATGGAAGGTGGTGATCCCACCGTTATTGCTAATGTGGAAGGGAATCGTACCACACCTTCCATCGTAGCATTTGCAGATGGTGAGGAGCGTCTGGTTGGACAGGTGGCAAAGCGCCAGGCTGTAACCAATCCGGAACGTACGCTGTATGCTGTCAAACGTCTTATTGGACGTAATTTCAAGGATGCAGAAGTTCAGAAATCAGTTGAGATTAGCCCTTTTAAGATAATTGAGGGAAAGGGTGGCAGTGCCGCCATCGAAGTTGAAGGCAAGAGCTACACTCCTGCTGAGATTTCAGCCATGATTCTTGGTAAAATGAAACAGACCGCTGAAGAGTATCTTGGCGAAGAAGTAACCGATGCAGTTGTCACTGTTCCCGCTTACTTTAACGATGCTCAGCGTCAGGCCACAAAAGATGCCGGAAAGATCGCAGGATTAAATGTTCAACGTATTATCAACGAGCCAACCGCAGCATCGCTTGCCTACGGACTTGATAAGAAAGGCGAAGAGAAAATTGCTGTGTTTGATCTCGGTGGAGGTACTTTTGATGTGTCCATCCTTGAGATTGGTGATGGTGTTTTTGAAGTAAAGTCAACCAATGGTGATACATTCCTTGGTGGTGAAGATTTTGATATGCGTATTGTGAACTGGCTTGCCGATGAGTTCAAACGTGAGCAGGGCATTGATCTTCGAACTGACAAGATGGCTCTTCAGCGTTTGAAGGAAGAGGGTGAAAAGGCTAAAATGGAACTTTCCACCACCATGGAGACTGAGATTAATCTGCCATTTATTACTGCCGATGCATCCGGTCCTAAGCATCTTAATATCAAACTGAGTCGCGCTAAATATGAGGCTCTTGTAGATGACCTTGTGGATCGTACAGTTGGTCCCTGTAAAACTGCATTAAAAGATGCTGGTCTTTCTCCTTCTGATATTGATGAGGTAATACTCGTTGGTGGAATGAGCCGGATGCCCAAAGTTCAGGAAAAAGTAAAAGAGATATTTGGTAAAGCCCCCCATAAAGGTGTGAATCCTGATGAAGTTGTGGCCATTGGCGCCGCTATTCAGGGTGGCGTTCTTCAGGGTGATGTAAAAGATGTACTTCTGCTCGATGTTACTCCTCTTTCCCTTGGCATTGAGACCTTGGGTGGGGTGACCACTAAACTGATTGAGAAGAACACAACGGTTCCAACTAAAAAGAGCCAGGTGTTTTCCACAGCAGCCGATAATCAGCCTGCAGTTTCCATCCATGTACTCCAGGGTGAACGTGAAATGGCGCAGGACAATAAAACAATCGGTCGTTTTGAGCTTACTGATATTCCACCTTCTCCACGTGGTGTACCGCAGATTGAAGTTTCATTTGATCTTGATGCCAATGGTATCCTGCATGTTTCGGCTAAGGATCTCGGAACAAACAAGGAACAATCTATCCGCATCACAGCCTCTTCCGGTTTGTCTGAAGAAGAGATTGAGAAAATGAAACAGGATGCTGAGGAGCATGCTGAGGAAGATAAAAAACGTAAAGCACTGGTTGATGCCCGCAATAATGCTGATGGTTTGATGCATGCCTCTGAGAAATCTCTTAAAGATCTTGGTGATAAGGTTGATGCTGAGACAAAAAGCAATGTGGAAAAAGAGATTGAAAATGTTAAAAAGGCTGTTGAGGGCGATGATACTGACGCCATCAATGCTGCCATTGAGGAACTAACCAAGGCTTCTCATAAACTGGCTGAAATTATGTATGCACAGGCTTCTCAGGATGGCCCTGAAGGTGGGGCTGCTCCAGGAGATGCAGGTGGCGCAGAAGCTCAGCAGGATGATGATGTTGTTGATGCAGACTTTGAAGAAGTCAAAGAAGACGACAAGAAGTAATTTGTTTTAGTGTCTAACTTCATGATTTCTGTAATAAAAAATAAGAAACTGAAGAGGCCTGATTGTAATTATATTGTTACGTTGTGTTACCAAGGCATTTACTTGCAGTTCACCTGCGTTAGCTGATTGCTTGTCTACTAAAATAGACAGGGAGTTACAAAGGGGGAATCCGATGAATTTCGGATTCCCCTTTTTTTTCGTTTTTACCTGGGGTAGTATGCTTGCCGATTGCTAACCCCTCACTTCAAACCGTAAACTTATATATAATACTATGAAAATATTATCAGGTATCCAGCCCTCAGGTCAGCTGCACATTGGAAACTATTTCGGAATGATGAAGACCATGATTTCAAATATGGAAAATTCTGATCTCTATGTATTCATTGTTGATCTGCACGCACTTACATCTGTTCATGACAGAGAAAGATTGGCGAAAGGAACCCTTGAAGCTGCTGCCGATTTCCTGGCACTGGGTCTTGACCCTGAGAAATGTACTTTTTGGGCACAATCTGATGTCCCTGAAGTGTGTGAGCTGGCCTGGATATTGTCAACGCTCACGCCCATGGGGCTCATGGAACGTTGTCATTCCTATAAGGATAAGGTGGCAAAGGGAATAGATGCAAGCCATGGTCTGTTTTCCTATCCTGTGCTTATGGCTGCAGACATTCTCATGTATCAGGCTGATCAGGTGCCGGTAGGTAAAGATCAGAAGCAGCATCTGGAGGTGGCAAGAGATATTGCACAGAAGTTTAATAACACGTTTGGCGAAACTTTTGTTGTTCCGGAACCCTTTATCAGTGAGACCACAGCCACTGTTCCAGGTCTTGATGGCCAGAAGATGTCGAAATCATATGGTAATACAATCCCAATTTTTCTTGAAGGCAAACAATTAAAGAAAAAAGTAATGGCCATAGCCACCGATGCAACTCCTGTTGAAGATCCAAAAGACCCTGACAAATGTAATCTGTATGCCATGTTTAAACTCTTTGCCACTCCTGAAAGATTGCAGGAAGTCCGGGACTTGTATGTTAATGGCGGCGCAGCCTACGGGTACATCAAATTGGAACTTCTCGATCTGATCAGTGATTATTATGCTGATGCACGCCAGAAAAAGGCGGAATATCTGGCTGATCCTGAAATGCTGCGAATAATCTTGCAAAAAGGGGCAGAGCGGGCGCGGGAAAAGGCTGTTGTTACTCTTGATATGGTTCGTGACCGTGTCGGTTTGAAGTATTGAATGTAGGCCCTTTCTTATTCCGGTTTTTTTGCCATTGAATATTTCAAAGCTCCCTTCCATTTTTAACTATTGTGGACTTCAATAGGTTAAAGAGTTGTTGGTTTAATTATTGAGTTCTCCACACAGAATAAATTGGTAGGGAGATATGCGTATTAAATGTATTGCTTTTGTCATCTGTTTCTATTGCAGTTGGTGTGCTTTTGCCTGGTCAGCAACATATTACGTTTCTGTCAGTGGTAATGACACTACCGGTACAGGAAGCATTGGGGCTCCCTGGGCAACAATCACGCATGCACTCGACAGTGTTGAAGATGGTTCGATTGCCGATGTTTTCCCCGGTACCTATTTTGGTCGGATTCGCATCAGGGAACTTTCCCGCAAGGTGTGACAGTACGTTCCAAAACCCCTTATTTAGCCAAATTGCGTAACAGTGCTACTGTGATTACTGCCTATTCGCATCCTGCTGGTGTCAATGGAATACGGATAGAAGGGTTTGATATTGCCCATAGCGGGAGTGGGGCAGAAGCACTTGTAGTTCACATTGATGGAGCTGGAGAAAATGCTGTTACAAACATCACTCTGAAAAATAATATTCTCCACGACAGTTACAATAATGATATTGTAAAGATCAATAATGCATGCACTAGTATTTGGGTAAGTGGCAATATCTTTTATAATCAGTCCGGGTCAGACGAACATATCGATATCAACTCTGTTTCGGATGTCATCGTTGAAGATAATGTCTTTTTAACGATTTTGAAGGGAGCATCAGGGAAAACCTGAATAATACTTCAAGTTATATTGTGATAAAAGATAGTAACGGAACAGACGACATCTTTACCGGAAGCCACGATATCACAGTACGGCGAAATGTTTTTCTGAACTGGCAGGGCTCAAGTGGCTCAAATTTTATTTTAGCCGGTGAAGACGGGCAGGCATTTTATGAGGCCTATGATGTGCTGGTGGAAAATAATCTTATGCTTGGTAATTCCGCCAATGTGATGCGTTCTGCCTTTGGTGTGAAAGGGTGTCGCGATATAATATTTCGCAATAATACCATCTCTGGCGACTTACCGTCTCTTGCTTACGCCATGCGTGTAAACCGGGAAGGAAGCAATCTTGCCAATTCCAATATTAGGTTCTACAATAATATCTGGTCAGATCAAAGTGGAACAATGGTAGCAGAAAGTAATGATCCCAGCCAAAATGATTTCTCAGACACAAATGCGTCTGACATCCTTTCTTATAATCTGGATAATAATCTGTATTGGAATGGTGGTGCCGCTGTTCCAAAAGATGAAAACGAATTGATTACCTATACAGAAGATTCTTCGGGGATAATTGCTGATCCGCAACTACCCGCTCTTGTAGAAGTTGTTCTTCCCAGGTGGCAGGAGGATAGCCATCGGTTTGCTGATGGCTCAAGTTCGATTCGTGCAGTCTTTTTGGCGCTTGTGAGGTATGCCGTTCCAACATCGTGGAGTCCGGTCATTGATCAGGCAAACAATGCTTTTGCCCCTGTTGATGATATTTTAGGTAATGTACGAGCAACACGTAAAGATATTGGGGCCTTTGAAAAGGGGAGTGGGGTAAGTGTTCCCAAACCGATTGTACCGATATGTCTTTTACTCCTTTAAAAGAGTATTTCTCAAATCAGATAACAGGAGGATGTATGTTACGTGTACCTTTTATAGTTCTTGTTTCTATTCTTATGCAGGGGACAACTGCTTTTGCAACTGGATATACCGTGGATCATACTTCAAGTGATTTAAGTCAGATTCCAGACGAGTGGATTAGCAAAGCAAAGTAGGATCTACATATCATTTATAAGCATACTTCCCACGGCAGTCAGATTATTACAGGAATGAATGCATTGGCAGATTATCCTGATTTTGGCAGTAAATACGCCTGGTCGGATACAACGCAAGGTAATGCAGAATCACTAAGTCTTGATGACAGAGCTTTCCAGTCTCCCAGTGCGGATTTGAGCCAGGGAGATGGCGATAGTAATGATGATGGATATTCCGATTGGGCAAATCATACCTATGACTTGCTTGTTGATCCTGCAAATTATCATGTGAATGTTTTTCTTTGGTCATGGTGCAATATTTCCGGTCATAACATTTCTCGTTATCTGGATAGTATGCAGTGGCTTATAGATCAATTTTCCAGTGGTGGAAGTCATGCAAGAGCAGAGGATCATCCTGTGCAGTTCGTGTTCATTACTGCTCACGCCAATGGTGGAGGAGAAGGTGATTCTTCAGATCTTCCCAATGAACAAATTCGAACCTATTGCAGTACTCATGATTGCATCCTGTTTGATTTTTCTGATCTGGAAAATTATGATCCTGATGACAATTATTTTCTTGATAAAAATCTTCAGGATGATCTTGATTATAATCCCGGCAACAATTGGGCTGCTGAATATCTGGAACGTCATTCCGGAAGTGAATTGTACAAATTAACTAAAGGTGATGGCTCATACAGTGGTGCCGGGAGTTGTGCACATTCCAATGGGCCAGACAACGATGCAAGGCTTAACTGTGTTTTAAAAGGCCGTGCAGCCTGGTATCTTTTTGCAAGACTTGCAGGCTGGGATCCAGATAATGCAGGTGGCTCAAATAATACTGCTGCAATAGCTGGTATTAATGCCACGGTAAATTTATGCTAACTTTTAACAAGTTGAATCTGGACAGGAATTTTGTGTCATTTTCAAGTAGTCGAACACTGCACGTACATTGAAACTGAGCTTACGCATTTTTTGCGTAACATTACGTATATTCTTTCCCTT
>CAMZLK010000031.1 GCA_947311475.1 uncultured Desulfocapsa sp. | reverse complement strand
CTAGTAAAAAGGTCAATTGAAAGATGGCTAAGTAAAAAGCTTCATATGCGAGGCGCACATTTTTATTTAATTTCAGCGTACTAAGGTACGTTGAAATTAGATAAAAAATGTAGCAACGAAGCAGATGAAGAGTTTTTACGACGCCATCAAATTTTATTAATTCTATTGTTCTGCGTTTAGTGCCTTATCCCTGAAAAACTGTAATAAAAAACAAGAAAATCGAAGTGTTTCAAACTCAAATTATCAGCATAAGCAACAAGGCACTTACTTGCTGTTTATCCGCGTTAGTGACAATCCAAGTGCTTTTGCCACACCTTTTCCATAATCAGGGTCGGCTTTGAGACAGTTTCCGATATGGCGCATTTTGATCTCCTCAGGTGCATCGCCCATGGCTCTTGCCGTGTTGTCAAATAATACCTGTTGCTGCTCAGTACTCATGAGTCGAAAGAGTTTTCCGGGCTGGCTGAAATAGTCAGTGTCTTCCCGGTGATTCCAATGATCGGCTGCTCCTTCAAGGCTAAGTGGTGGTTCGTTGAAATCAGGCTGTTCCTGCCATTCTTCATAACTGTTTGGTTCATATCCGATGGTACTACCGTGGTTACCGTCAACCCGCATGGCTCCGTCCCGGTGATAATTGTGGAACGGGCAGCGGGGGGCATTGACAGGTATTTGCTGATGGTTCACTCCTAAACGGTAACGTTGTGCATCGCCATATGAAAAAAGCCTGCCCTGCAACATTTTGTCTGGAGAAAACCCTATCCCGGGTACAACACTGGCTGGATTAAACGCAGATTGTTCAACTTCTGCAAAATAGTTCTCCGGATTGCGGTTTAGCTCTAGAACTCCAACTTCAATGAGCGGGTAATCCTTGTGGAACCAGACTTTGGTTAAGTCAAAGGGGTTGTAGGGGCAGTTTGCAGCTTCCTTTTCAGGCATCACCTGAATAAACATGGTCCAGCGTGGAAAATCTCCTTTTTCTATACTTTCATAGAGATCCTCCTGATGACTTTCCCTGCATTTTCCTACAATTTTCTCAGCTTCGGCATCGGTAAGATTTTTAATTCCCTGTTGTGTATGAAAATGGAATTTTACCCAGAATCGTTCATTGTCTGCATTAATCAGGCTGAAAGTGTGGCTGCCAAAGCCGTGCATATGGCGATAGCTTGTCGGAATGCCACGGTCACTCATGGTGATGGTCACTTGATGCAGAGCTTCAGGCAATGACGTCCAGAAATCCCAGTTGTTTTTGGCACTGCGCATATTGGTTCGTGGGTCTCGCTTTACTGCATGGTTGAGATCCGGGAACTTTAAAGGATCTCGAAGGAAAAAGACTGGTGTATTGTTGCCAACCAGATCCCAATTCCCTTCATCAGTGTAAAATTTCAAGGCAAATCCACGGATATCGCGTTCTGCATCAGCCGCCCCCCGCTCTCCTGCAACGGTTGAAAACCTTGAAAATACTTCTGTTTTTTTACCAATTTCCGAAAAGATATTTGCCTTGGTATACTTTGTGATATCATGGCTGACAGTAAAGGTACCATATGCTCCAGATCCTTTTGCATGCATACGTCTTTCCGGAATGACTTCTCTGTCGAAATGGGCAAGTTTCTCAAGATACCAGACATCCTGCATCAGTAGAGGCCCACGTGCACCTGCCGTTAATACATTTTGGTTATCACCTACTGGAGCACCAGCGTTGTTAGTTAATTTCTTTTTTTCTGACATGTTGCCTCTCCTTGACTGTTGAGTTTTATGTTTTTATCAGAGCATGCCCTGTTGTTAGGGGGGCTCTTCGTTATGATTATATCTTTGATAAGATTCGTTCTTACTGGATGACCAAAAAAAAGCCTTTAAAACAACACTGTTTATTTCTCATTTGTATTCAGGCAGTCGTTGCAGACACCATGAATCTCAAGGTGTCTGGATTGAACCTTCCCCATACCTTTCACCACTTCAGGAAGTGTTGAATTGTCAAAATCAGACCAGTAAATATCCTCTACTTTCTTACAGTGGGTGCAGATAAAATGATGGTGAATAGTCACGTTTGTATCAAATAGCGTTCGTTCATTCATAATATGAAGTTTTTTGACCAGACCTAGTTCGTCAAAAGTGGCCAAGGTCCGATAAACAGTGTCGATGGCTATGGTAGGAAGTTTTTTGTGGATTCTTTGATGAATCAATTCAGCAGACGGATGGTCACAGACAGCCATGAGCTCTTTGAAAATCTCGAGCCTCTGGTGGGTAAGTTTAATACCCGCTTCATTACAGAGTTGCTTGAGCTGTTTAAGATGTTGTTTGCTGAGTTTTTCGTTTTGCATTTGTTCGGTTTTGGGTGGTAAGATTCATTCTTAAGTAAGATATGCGGTTATTAGTTTCTTGTCAATAATAATTATTACATTGGAGGAACTCTCAGGGTTTTTCCTGTAATTTCTTTTGCTTTCATATTCCAATATTGGCTTAGTATATTGTAGAGGCAGAGTCCGTTATGTGGTATGTATATTTCGGATAGGATTCATGAACGGTTGCACATGGATTTGCCCATTCTATTGACTAGAAAAAGAAAATTTCATCACCCACTCCATTGGAGGAGAAAATGATTTCAATTAGCAAACGGCAATTAGGGAAGTTTTTAGTGGTCAGTATGTTTACCGCAACATTTTGGGCAGGATGTTTATCCACGGTTGCAGCTGCAGATAAAATAGCTGTGGGTGCATTGCGCTTCACATCACACGCTGCAACTTTTGTGGCCTATGAACGGGGTTATTTTAAGGATGAAGGGCTGGATGTGGAGATTAAATTTTTCCAGGCTGCACAGCCAATTGCGGTGGCTATTGCATCAGGTGATGTGGATTTTGGTGTAGCACCTATCTCTGGAGGTTTGATTAATCTTGCTGAAAAAGGTGCCATCAAGGTTATTGGAGGAGTGTTGCATGAAGAACCTGGAATTGACGGCCAGATGATTTTAGCCTCTAAAAAGGCTTACGATTCAGGCCTTACTTCACCTGCCGCCTTGAAAGGGAAAAGCTTTGGAATTACACAAACGGGTTCTTCTTTTCATTATGTGGCGCATAAGATAGCTGATAAAGAAGGGTTTGCACGCAGTGATATCAAGGTCAAACCATTGCAGAAGGTTGGTGTCATAATTGGTGCTTTGAAATCTGGTCAGATCGATTCCTGGTCCATTGTTCCTCATATCGCAAAAGGATTGGCCAAGGGCCCCACTGTAGAAATGATCGGAAAAGTATCCGATTACATACCTGACTATCAGGTAACCACGGTTTTTACTTCTACTGCGAATGCTTCTGATAAAAAAGAGATGGTAAAGCGTTTTCTGAAAGCATTTTCAAAAGGAGCAGATGACTTTAATGCTGCACTGGTTGATAAAACAGCAGGAGACGCTGCAGCAGAGGATATGATTAAACTCATCCACAAGTATGTCTATGTGAGCAGGCCCTATGAAAAGGCAGCACCTTCTATTCGTAACGGTGCCATGCGTATCAATAAGAATGCAAAGCTGAATATCACAAATGTCAAAGATCAACTCGCCTGGTTTCAGTCGGAAAATATGGTGTCAAAGAGTATTACCATTGATACGATTGTTGACCCGACTTTTGTTGAAACCTATTAATTCCTTCATTGTCATGACGGGTATTCCTCAGAGTCTGCCGTCTTCATTTTTTCATTTTTTCATTTTTATGGATCTGCAGCTCAATAATATTACACACGCTTATGGCGATATGACGGTATTGGATGATATCGACCTGACCGTAAGCGGAGGTGAGATTATCTGTATCGTCGGTCCGTCAGGTTGTGGTAAGTCAACTCTGCTTCGTTTGATGGGAGGTCTGGAACGACCTGATTCGGGAGAGGTCTTGCTGCTTGGGGAACCACCGAAATCTTCGCTCAATCCCTTAACCTATATTTTTCAGGATTTTGCTCTGCTACCCTGGCGCACGGTGGAAGGCAACATCAGCCTGGCTCTTGAAGATCATCCGATTAGTAAGCAGGAATCACGGAAAATTATAGATGATGTACTCAGTCGAACCCATCTCAGCGATTTTAAGAAAGCATGGCCCCGCCAGCTTTCCGGGGGCATGAAACAGCGAGTGGCCATTGCCCGTGCTCTGGCTGTCAGACCGGCAGTGATGTTGATGGATGAACCTCTTTCAGCACTTGACAGCCAGACTCGTGAATTGCTGATGGACGATTTGATTGATCTCTGGATGCGTGAATCCTTTACTGCCATTTATGTTACCCATAATCTCCAGGAAGCAGTACGTTTCGGCCACAGAATAGTGGTTCTCTCCCGCAGGCCGGGCAGGGTGCGTGAGATTGTAAAAATTGACAAGCCTCTTAGTGAACGTGGTGCAGACAACGAAGAGCTTGACGAGGTGCAGCACTACCTGTGGAGATTGATGCGTGATGATGCGCGTGCTGCGGATCGGGAGTTACTCAATGGCTGATAACGAAACTAATCCTGTCCCTTTTCGAGGAGGAGGATTCAGCCATAAACCGTCTTTTACTGTTTGGATGATGGTTTTTGTGATGCTGATTCTGTTTTGGGAATTCGGATCGAATATCGGCTTTATCAGCAATTTGGTATTGCCTGCCCCATCTGAAGCATTTAATGCCTTCTTACAGCTGATTGACAGTGGCATGTTGTGGAAGCATCTCCGAGCATCCCTGCAACGACTTATATTGGGCTGGACATTTGGCACACTTCTCGGTGTTGGTGTTGGTTTGCTGATAGGACTTTTCAGTAATGTAAGAGCAGGGTTATCTCCTTTGGTCTCAGCAATTTTTGCGATTCCAAAAATCGCCCTGCTGCCGCTCTTTATAATATGGTTTGGTATTGGGGAGGGCTCAAAGGTTGCAACAATCCTCTTTGGCACTTTTTTTCCAACTGTAATTGCGACCTATGGTGGTGTAGATAATGTTGATCGAAGTCTGATTCGCATGGGACAGTCTTTTGGTCTTTCCCGCTTATCCATTGTTCGAAAAATTATTATTCCTGGCGCACTCCCTGCAATTCTTTCAGGCTTCAGAATATCGGCCTCAATCGGCATTATTTTACTGGTTGCTGCAGAGATGATTGGGGCGGAGTTTGGTGTGGGGGCTTACATTCTGCTCGCTGGAAGTCTGATGGCAACAGATCAGTTGATAGCGGGTGTTTCCATTCTCTCTCTAATGGGATTGTCCATGGCCTGGGTAATTGGTAAAGTAGAGAATTATTTCCTGAAATGGCGTGTATAGATGAAGCTGCGTTTCGATAGTAGTTTTCCCGGTTTAATAATGTCTTTTAAATTGTTCTTACCAGAAGGGAGTGAGTGGTAATATGTCTGATAAATCCAACCCCGATCCGTTTTATGATCGTATCATGGATGGTGACCTTGCCAGGAATCAATGGCCAGGAAAAATCGATCAGTTAAAAAAAGACGGGAAACACTTATCTCTTATGGCCCAGGCCATGAACAAAGACAAGTTTGAGGCACTGAAAAACCACAAAACAAAGACAGCCGGATGGACAATTGCCCGTGCCATAAATACCGGAACTCTCTATCCATCGTCGTCAGTTGGATGCCATGCCGGCGACCATGAATCCTATAGTGATTTCAAGGTGCTTTTTAAGCCAGTTATTGAGTCGTATCATAAGGGCTATAATCTCGCCAAAGACAAACATGTAACTGATCTTGATGTCACTAATATCAAAACAGATCTCAGTGAACAGGCAAGGAACAAAGTAATCTCAACCCGAATCAGAGTTGCAAGAAACCTTGATTTTTTCCCATTAAACCCAGGGGGAACACAACAAAGCAGACTGGACATCATTAAATTGATTGAAGCAGTTGTTCCGACTCTTACAGGTGATCTTAAGGGTGAGTTTTATCGTCATACCACGATGACGCCAGGACAAACTCAAAAACTTATAGATGAGCATTTCCTCTTTAAAGGAAAAGATAAGATGCAGGCAGCTTCAGGGCATCATGAGTATTGGCCCATAGGTAGAGGAATATTTCTCAGCGAATCAAAAGAGTTTATTTTATGGGTTAACGAGGGAGATCACTTGCGTATTATTTCAATGGAGCAAGGAGGGGATGTTAAGGCTGTTTTTGAACGATTAAGCCGTGGAATTGATGCCATTGAAAAGGGCTTAAAAAAGATTACCCGAAGAGATTCCATATTTATGTTCGATGATGTTTTAGGTATGATTACCTGCTGTCCCTCAAATTTGGGAACTGCCATGCGGGCAAGTGTTCATCTACGTGTTCCAAAGCTTATTGCAAAAAAGGGACTTGAAGGGATAGATTTGATCGCTCGTGAAAGCTATTGTCAGGCGAGAGGCGGCAGTGGGGAGCATTCTAAAGTTATTGATAAAGTTGACATTTCCAACAGGAGACGATTGGGGGCCAAAGAGTGTGAACTGGTTGAAGACATGATTTGCTGTGTAAATAAATTAGCCATTATGGAAGATGAAATTGTATCTTAACATTTTATACGGTCTTGATATAAATGAACCTGCTTGCCAATAAAGAAAAACGCTCGTTCATTATTCAGCTCATTCTTGCCGCGATTCTTTTTTCCGCGGCATACCTTATCGTTCAAAACATTCGGGATAATCTTGCTGATGTTGGAATACGGCTCAGTTTTGGATTTTTGAGTGGTGAAGCTGGTTTTGATGTGAATGAATCCCTGATTTCGTACTCAGCCTCTGACAGCTATGCACGTGTTCTGTTAGTCGGATTTTTAAATACTTTGGAACTGTCATTTGTTTGTATCCTGGGTTCTACCATAATCGGCGTAGTTATGGGGATTGTTCGTGCAGGCAGCAACTGGCTCGGTACCCGTCTGGCACTCGCGTATGTTGAAGTTTTGAGGAATCTACCAAAGCTGTTGATCCTTCTGGCTGTATTCATCGTCATGATCAACCGTCTTCCCACTGTGCGACATGCATGGAACTTTTTTAACGGCATCTTTATTTCCAATCGCGCATTCTATTACCCCAAATTGATTTGGCATGATGGAATGGTGTTTGTTCTGGCTGGTATCCTGGTTTGGTTTATTGCTGCTGTGCTTTGGGGCAGGTATGTTAAACGGATTCAGGATCTCACAGGGAAACAACTGCCTACGAAATGGCCTGTTCTTGGAGTTTTGTTCCTTACTGTTCTTTTGATTTCAGTATTGTTTCATGTTTCCTATCAGTTTTCTCTCCCTGTTTTTAAAGGTTTTGACTTCACTGGTGGCTCGCGTTTGTCTGTTCAGTTTGTGGCTCTTGCCTTCACTCTCAGTATTTACCATGGTGGTCAAATTACGGAGTTGGTTCGAGGGGGAATTCAATCTGTTCAGAAAGGGCAGATCGAAGCTGCAGCATCACTTGGCTTGAAACCTTCTCAGGTAACACGCTTTGTAGTTTTGCCGCAGGCCTTACGTATGATCATTCCACCAATGGGAAATCAATATCTGAATCTGATTAAAAATACTTCCATCGCGCTTGCAATCGGTTATTCGGATCTAGTATCGGTGATGAGTACTTCCATTAATCAGACCTTCAGACCCATTGAACTCATGTCCATTACGATGATGACCTATCTTGCCATCAGTCTTTTGGTTACTGCTCTTCTTAACTGGTTTAATTACCGAACAAAAATAGTGACCAATTAAATGATACATACCAATAACACCACTATCAGCTCTCCACCTGTGAAAAAACTCGGGGTAATCCGATGGATGCGGATAAACCTGTTTCGGAACACCTTTGATAGTATTGTCACCATCAGTGTGGTGTTGTTTTTGTTATGGATTGTACCTGCTGTGTTTTCCTGGATGTTTTTCGATGCTGTCGGGTTTAATGGTGACGAAGCCCTTTGCCGAACAACAGATGGGGCCTGCTGGCCCTTTATGCGGGAAAAAGCCAGGCTTATTTTGTTTGGTACCTATCCATATGAACAGCAATGGCGTGCAGCCCTTGCGTGCCTTGTTGTTATCGGGCTTGTTGCAACGCTTATCTTTAAACGGATGAAAGTTAAATGGATGATTCTGCTATGGGCTGCCAGCGCTGCTGTTTTTGTGGCTCTGATGCTTGGCAATGTTTTCGGTTTGCCAGTGGTGCAGACGGTGAAGTGGAATGGACTCCCGGTATTCTTACTGCTATCCGTATTTAGTCTTGCCGCAGCCTTCCCCCTAGGAATCCTGCTGGCCCTTGCCCGGCATCAGGATGATTACCAGTTGCTTAAAAACCTGGCGGCTGGTTATATTGAACTGATTCGGGGGATCCCACTGCTAATGGTTCTGTTTATGGGATTGTTTGTTCTTCCCATGGTCATGCCCCGAGGGTTTTTTCTAGAACCTCTCTTTGCAATTCTGATTGCCCTGATGCTCTTTCATGCAGCATATTTTGCAGAAGATATCAGGGGTGGACTGCAAACGCTGGAGTTGGGTCAGGCTGAAGCTGCAGACAGCCTGGGTTTAAGTTATTGGCCAAAAGTTTTACTGATAGTTTTGCCGCAGGCATTGAAACAATCGCTACCAGCTATCTTTAACACCTTGATAGGTGGCTATAAAGACACTTCGCTGGTCATCATTGTAGGAATCCATGATATTATCTCCACTGCAAAAATGGCTTACAGTGATCCCGGTTGGCAGCGCTACGGGCTTGAGGCATATTTTTTCGTTGGTATTTGGTATTTCTGCTCCTGCTGGTGTTTATCCGCTTATGGTCGCCATCTTGAGAAAGAGCGAGCAAAATAAAAGAGTTTTATCTGAATAAAGAGTACGAGTGTTCCAGATATTAAATAATATCAGGGCGCAATTTATTATTTTTAATGGAGATTTGGTATGAAACGCATTGCTACGTTAGCTTTTGGAATGTTTGCCTTAACAACTGCTTTTGGTACACAGGCTACAGCAGGTCCAGTTCTGGATGAAATCAAGGCATCTGGAAGTATCATCTGTTTAACAAATACAAATTCGCCCGGTTTTTCAGCACCTGACAGTAAGGGTGTGTTCCAAGGGTTCAATACTGAGTTTGGCCGCATGGCAGCAGCTGCAATCTTCGGAGATGCCACAAAAGCTGACATCCGTGGAATTGGTTTCTCTGACAGTATGAAAACAATCGTAGCCCGCAAAGCTCATATGGCATCGCGCAGCATTACCAGTACGGGTACCCGGGATGCCGATCCCGGATTAGTATTTCCAGTAACCACATTCTATGATGGTCAGGGCTTTATGGTGGCAAATAAACTTGGTGTTAAATCAGCCACTGAGCTAACTGGTGCCGTGGTTTGTGCAGAAGAAGGTTCAACCACTTTGCTTAATATTGCAGACTGGTTCGGAAATCGTAAAATGGATTATAAGGTTGAAAATATCGGTGACAAAACAGCTCGTCTGCAGGCATTCTATGCAGGCAAGTGCGATGTTCTTGCCAGTGATTATACAGCTCTCTTATCGGATCGACAGCTTGCACCCAATCCTGCTGATTACACAATTCTTCCTGAAATCATTTCAAATGAGCCTTTAACTCTCGCTTGCCAACCTGATCAGGAACTTGAAGCCATTCTTTTTTGGAGCTTTCAGGTAATGCTTACAGCAGAGCAGTACGGTGTAACTTCGAAAAATATTGATGCTATAGTGAAAGATATTGATAAGCAGCCCAAGGCAGTAAGACGGCTTTTTGGTGAGAAAGGTGCAACCAGTGATATGGCAGAGAAATTACAGATCCCCACTAACTGGGCCTACAGTATTATCAAGCAAGTGGGTAATTATGGTGAAGTGTATGAACGTCACCTTGGAGACAGTACTGTCTTTAAACTCGTACGAAAAGGAACTCCTAATGATTTGAGTTCTCGTGGTGGTTTGATGTATGCTTATCCAATTCGATAAGTTAAATTAAATTAAAACACCAGGTCATCTCAAAGTGATCTGGTGTTTCTTTTGATTAACTAACGCGGATAAACCGCAAGTAAGTGCCTCGAAGGTCTCTCTTCGTTCGCTATCTGTTGCTTATGCTAATAACTGGAGTTTGAAACACTTCGATTTTCTTGTTTTTTATTACAGCTTTTCAGGAGTAAGGCACTAAAAATAAACTTTCTTTACCTCTGCGTCTTCTTCCCCACCATCCTGTTCGCCCTCTTTGATTGCCTCGCTCACCCGATAAGCAGTTTTTATCATGTCGTTCAGTCCAATGCCTTCCCAGCCAAAACCTGTAACATACAATCCTTTTTCCTCTTTCATCATACTGTTTCGCCATTTGAGTAAGCCTGGATAGCCTTTTTCAAGTTGTGGAATCCCACCTTGTGGCCGGAGGACTCTAGCGTAGCTTGGAGGATCTGGAAGAGTAAGAAGTTGCTGCAAGTCCTGAACTGCCTCTTTAATTAATGTGTCATCATCAAGTTTAAGACGTTCAGGGTGTCTGCGGCCTCCAACCAATGCTTCAAGCAGGATATGATCTTTTGGGGCGCGGCCCTGAAACATATTTGAGGAAAAGAGTGCACCAAGACAAAATCGTTTTTCGCGTTCAGGCGTGAGATATCCAAAACCGGGAGGTAAACTTGCATTCCCCCCAAAACCGAGTGCAATGGTAATGATCCTTGCTTCCGGAATTTCAGTAAGAGGTGGAGTCGTAAAGTCGGAAAGCAGGGAAAGGGATTTATTTACCGGAAGCGCCAGAACCAGGTTGCGGCAGGAAAAACTTTCTGCTTCAGTTTTTACTTCCCAGCCGCCATTTTGCCGTGAAATTGCCAACACCTGACAATTCGTTTTGATTTCATCTTGCGTAAGATTTTCACGCAAGCGTTCAGGCAATCTACTCATTCCAGTTGGGAAACTGGTCATGGCAGGAAGCCCTTTTTTTTCACCCTTATTTGTTTTTTTTGCGGCCTTCATCTTCTTTAAAAGGCCATAAATAATTGAACCGTTTTCCTTTTCGATCTTTCTAACACCTGGCATAACGCCGTCTATGACGAGCCGTTCCAGATCTCCTGCATAGGTTCCCGTGAAAACAGCATCAACGTAGGGAAGCAATGCCTTTCCAAAACGATGTTGCACCCATTCGCTCACTGTGGGTTCGCCCTCCAGCGGTTTTTTGAAGAAGTCACCGGCAACGCGTAATTTGGCAAGGGGCGAGATGAGTGGGGCAGCAAGGATTTTAGGAGGTGATTGGGGGATAAGCCTGAGCGTGCCATCCATACACACATAGCGTACAAACTTTGCAAGAGACGCCTTGAGACATTCATTGTCCAGCCCCGTTTCAGCAAGCAGTGCTTGCGATTCAACACAGTTATCGAGAAAACCATGCGGGCCGCCTTCTGCACGATACCCATCTTCTGCGTGACTCCAGATGGCACCACCTGCACGTTCTGATTGTTCAAGCAGAAGAATGGAATGATCCGGGATCTGTTTCAGCTTCCAGGCAATGGTGAGGCCGGAGAGTCCGGCGCCAATAATCAGTGTGTCTTTTGTCATTTTTTCAATGTCGGCATCGAGTTTTTGTCTGTTTCCAGTATGTCCGGAGCCTTGACAGCAGGGCAATTATGCTTATCATTTTGGCCGACTTTTGGTAAAAAAGCAACGGAATTGGGGTGCGGATCCCCTTTATTCAAAATGATTTTGTACGAGGAGATATAAAATGAGTGATAAAGCAACAAAACATGAGTTTCAGGCGGAAACCAAGAAACTTTTAGATATTGTCATTAATTCGCTGTATACCGAGCGTGATATTTTTATTCGTGAGCTTATTTCCAACAGCTCCGATGCGCTGGAAAAGATGCGTCACGAGAGTTTAACCAAAGATGATGTCTTTGATGAGCATGTACCCCTTGAGATAACCATTGATCTCGATGAAGAAAAGCATACCCTGACTATCACAGATACCGGTATTGGTATGACGCGTGCGGAGCTTGAGACCAATCTCGGAACCATCGCCCATTCCGGTTCCGGTAATTTCCTTTCAGAACTTGCAGAAGCTGCGCGTAAAGATGTAAATCTCATTGGCCAGTTTGGAGTAGGTTTTTATGCAGCTTTTATGGCAGGAAAAAAGGTTACTGTACAGAGTCGTTCCTGGGATGGGTCTGAAGGAAATGAGTGGGTTTCGGAAGGCGCTGGAAGTTTTACTCTCTCTGAATCCACTGGTTTACATCGCGGAACAAAAATTATCATCGAGCTGAAGGATGATGCTCACGATTATGATAAAAAATGGAAAGTGGAAGGTATCATTAAGCAGTATTCAACTTTTGTTCCTTTTCCCATCAAGCTTGAAGGGGATACTGTAAATACCGTTCAGGCTATCTGGACCAGAAGTAAAAATGAAATTACCGATGAAGAGTATAATGATTTTTATAAATTTGTTGGTAATGCCTCAGATGAACCCCATTATCGACTCCATTTCTCAGTCGATGCCCCCCTTGCAATCAATGCGGTTCTTTTTGCACCCAAGGAAAATTTTGAATCCATGGGCTTTGGCCGTGTTGATCCGGGTGTGAATCTGTATTGTCAGCGAATTCTTATTGATCAGCATTCTGAAAATATTCTTCCGGAATGGCTGCGATTCTTAAAAGGAGTGGTTGACAGTGAAGACCTTCCCTTGAATATTTCCCGTCAGGCACTCCAGGATAATGCACTGGTGATGAAGCTCCGTAAAGTTATCACTAAACGGTTTTTGAAGTTTCTGGCAGAAGAAGCTAAGCGTGATTCTGATTACTACCTTGATTTCTGGAACACCTTTGGCATCTACATCAAAGAAGGTGTGACTTCAGATTATGAGTTTCAGAAAGAGCTGGCACCGCTGGTTCGTTTTGAATCCTCCAGATCAGAAGACGGCAAGCCAACGTCCCTTACTGATTATGTTGAACGCATGGCAGAAGGACAGGAGGAGATTTACTACATCAACGGCCCAAATCGTGCAGCCATTGAAGCTGGCCCTTATGTTGAGATGTTTAATAAAAAAGACATCGAGATTATCTACACCATGGAACCAATCGATGACTTTGTGCTCAATCATTTAGGTGAGTTTGATGGTAAGAAACTGGTTTCCGCTGATCGTGCTGATCTTGATCTTTCAAAGAGTGGTGCTGAAAAGGAAACCGATGAAGAAAAGGAAGAAAAACTCAGTGACGATGCTTGCAATGATCTTGTTTCGTGGCTGAAAAAGACACTGGATGATAAAGTTGCTGATGTTCTCGAATCTAAGCGTCTTGTGGATTCTCCCGCTATGATTGTTAATCCTGATGGCTATATGACTTCTTCCATGGAACGAATAATGGCTGCAAGCCGTATGGAGAAGGGACTGGCCCCCGAGGCCAGCAAGAAAAACCTTGAAATCAATCTTTCCAGTCCTTTGATTAAGCAGCTTGCAGATCTTGTGAAAAGCGATGAAGCTTTCGCCTCTGATGTGGCAGCACAGATATATGATAATGCAATGATTCAGGCGGGTCTTGTGGTTGATCCCATGGTGATGGTGAAGAGGAATTACAAAATTTTGAATAAAGCTGTGGGTGCATAAGCTTCACTTATGTGTTGTAAAAAGCACTTCATCACGCTATAGAACGGTTGAAAATGAGTATTTTATGTCTTTTCAGCCGTTCTTTTTTTTTGCGGGAGATCCCCATGCCAAATACTTTTCGTCCCCTTTATATTAGTATGTTTTTTCTTAGCCTGCTTCTGGCTGGCTGTTCTGGAACCCCCACGCGTCACTTGGTTTCTGATGTCTGTATGATTCAGGCTGGTCAGACCAGTCGTGAAGAAGTCCTGAAACTCATGGGTGACCCGGATTCCAAACGTATGGTATCGGCTCAGACAGAAGAGTGGGTTTATTACGAAGAAGCTCAGTCAACTCTGCAGAGCACTCCTTTGGTTGGTGGTTTTTTTGATCCCGATGGCTATGACATGGTGGTGATTACCCTTTCTGGAGATACCGTTAAACAGTGTCGCTACAGTGGCTATGACGATGATGAGCTTGACTGGCAGGACGATTATTCCTGGCAGGAGACTGAAAAAAAATGATGGACCGCTTTACCACAGCGCGTGAACGGATGGTCTCAGAGCAGCTTGCCTGCCGTGGTATCAGCGATTCCAATGTTTTAAAAGTAATGTCAGAGGTGCCCCGGCACCTCTTTGTTGATGATGCCATGCAGGGAAGAGCCTATGGTGATCATCCCCTTCCCATTGCCAGTGACCAGACGATCTCCCAGCCGCTTATTGTGGCTGCCATGACCCAGGCCCTACAGTTGCAAGGTACTGAAAAAGTGCTTGAAATAGGAACAGGGTCAGGATATCAGGCAGCTGTACTCTCAAGGCTTTGTGCTAACGTGTATACCGTTGAACGGATAAATACTCTCCTTGCCGGAGCCCGTAAAATTTTTGATCAGCTTCGCTGTTACAATATTCTTTCCCGTCTTGATGACGGAACAATGGGGTGGCGGGAACATGCACCGTATGATGCCATAATTGTCACAGCAGGGAGTCCTGAAATTCCTGAACCACTTATCGATCAGCTTGCAGATCCGGGCCGTATGGTGATTCCGGTTGGAGAGCGTGATGTGCAGGAGCTGCATTATCTTACAAAAATAGATGGTGAGATTGAAGTGCAGCAACTTGAAAGTGTTAGATTTGTTAGCCTGATAGGAGAGCACGGCTGGAAGTAACAGCTCATCAGCACCCCATCTTCATGTGTTTAGGTTATGTTCGCATAGTTGATGGACTCGTAAAAACTCTTCATCTTCTTCGTTACTACAAATTTATAATATTTTCAACGTACCTTAGTACGCCGAAAATATTATAAATTTCCGTGCCTCGAATATGAAGGTTTTTTCAAGTCCATCCTGTTTTTGACCTTTTTACGAGGTCATCATAGTTTACTATTGCGCCCAAACCTAAACACACGAAGATGGGGCACTGCTAAACTGTTACTATTTATTGTTTGTCTTGAAACTCAAATAGATATGGTTGAAAAAATTCAGAAGAAAAGCGGTTTTGTGCGTCGATTCTATGACTGGATGCTGCACTGGGCAGACAGCAAATATGGCTTACTTGCACTTGTTGTTCTCTCCTTTGCCGAATCAAGCTTTTTTCCTATTCCCCCTGATGTGTTGCTTATTGCACTGGTGCTTGGGGCTACAAGTCGCTGGTACAAATATGCGTTTTATTGCACTTTAGCCTCAGTTCTTGGGGGCCTTGCAGGATATGGCATTGGTATATTTGCCTGGGATACCATGGGGCGCTGGATTGTTGAAAACGTAGCCCATATGACTCTGGTTGATGTCAACGGGCGCCCTGATATTGCCCTTCCGTCCTATCTTATTTCCAGTATGGGCAGTGCACTTGGCGGGGAGTACCTTTTTCAGGTTTACGATCACTGGAATGCCTGGATCGTCTTTGTTTTCGGATTGACTCCTCTTCCCTATAAACTGACCACTATTACAGCGGGTGTTGCCAGGGTAAATCTGCCCATTTTCCTGATGGCCTCTGTGGCAGCCAGAGCCTGTCGGTTTTTTCTTGTTGCCTGGCTTCTTCACAAGTGGGGGGAGCCTGCCAAACTCTTTATTGATCGTTATTTTAACCTTCTCTGTATTGCCTTTGTTGGTCTCCTGATTGGAGGTTTTGTTTTATTAAAACTAGTCTTTTAGTTTTTCAGAACCGTTTTGATTTTCCTGTTGCCATTTCGTGGGAGAAGTACCGACGTGCTGCTTGAATATTTTAGAGAAATGGGCTGCAGAGCTGTAGCCTGCTTTTTCTGCAACTATGCCAATGCGTACAGTCGGGTCACGTAGTAAATCCATGGCAAAACGAAGCTTGCGCATTCGTTTGTATTCCCGCCAGCTTATTCCACGCTTCTGCATTTCCCTTTGAAAAGATCGTTTAGACATGGCTAGTTTATCAGCGGCATCGTTGAGTGTTATTGATGCCATATCACTTCCTGTTGTTATGGCTTTATGTAGTTTTTGCAAAAAGGCATCTTCAGAAGACAGGTTTTGTGACTTCCCATTTTGTGTCTCATTCTCCAAATCAATAACAAGGCACTTAACGCGTTCAAAAACACGCTCTCTATTGGCAAGGAGTCCTAGAACGCGAAGGAGTAATTCCCGGTTTGTAAAAGGCTTGGTCAAAAATGAATCGGCCGACAGTCCAAGCCCCGCAAGGCGATGTTCCTCATCATTCAATGCAGTAAGGATGATAACAGGAATGTGTGCAGTTCGGCTATCTTCCTTTAATTTGCTGGTCAGGTCAAACCCGGATTCGCCGGGTAGCATGAGATCTGTGAGGACAAGGTCTGGTAATCTGTCCACTGCCATTTTCCATCCTGTTTCGGCCATTGAAGCAGTCAAACAGACCCAGTGAGAAGGGAAAATTGTCGGCAGGAGTTTCAGTAAATCAGGATCGTCCTCAATAATTAACAGCGTTCGTGCCTTTTGCTGGCTGAGATCCATTGGGTCTGTGTTTATTTTCTCTGTCTGTTTTGCTTTTTGTATCACAATTCCTGCTACATCTGCAGTGGCTAAAGGAATTCTAAGGAGAAACTTTGCTCCAATGTTATTTTTAGATGCCTCTAACTGAATATTGCCACCAGCAGCCTCTGCTGCTTCACGGACAAAGGCCAGGCCGATTCCCCAGCCATCAATTTCTGTCTTGGTGCTGCCTCGCTCAAACCAGTCAAATATGCTTTCCTCCATGCCATCAGGAATACCAGTGCCAGTATCTTTCACAGTAATATGCAGGAAGCCTTTGGCGATAGTTCCCTTAAGGGATATGCTGTCACCAGGTCTTGTGTATTTAAAGCTGTTTGAGAGTAAATTTGAGATCATCATCTCGAAGGTGTTTTCGGGAAGGGCAAGCCAGGCGTCTCCCAGATGACTTTCAATGAACATGGTCTTACCCTCGGCTTGTGCCTGTAACTCGTAAGGGATTGTTGCCTCATCGAGTACTGTTTGTACCTGAAAAGGAGTGTTGTTCTGTAACGCATCTTTCTTCTGACAGGAGAGGTCAAGGATATTGTCGAGCAGTCTGTCCAATCGCTTTGCACTCTGCCGTGCCATGGGGATTTTAACAGTGGCCCCGGAATCGTTATGGTGCACAGATTCCAAAACTGACATTATTACGGCAAGTGGCGTGCGGATTTCGTGGGAGAGTGCATGGAAGAGACGTTCCCGTGCTTTCATCAATCGGTCAAGGGTTCTGTTTTTGTCTGCCAGATGCAGGCTTGATTCTTCCAGTTCAGCAGTACGTTCGGCAACCAGTAACTGAAGAGTTGTAGCCCGATTACGTAAACGACGATTGTACAGCATGGCTGCCAGGAGTAGAAAACCTGCCAATGATACAGCGTAAAGCGCGTAAGCCCAGAGTGTTTGCCATGGTGGAGGAGTAACGGTGAAATGGAGTGGGGCTGTTTCTGTCTGCCACTGACCATGTGTATCCTGTGCACGAATCTGAAAAGTATAGTGGCCGGGTGCCAGACCTGAGTAGCTTGCCAGGCGCTGATTCCCGACACTGTTCCAATTTTTATCAACTCCCTGCAATAGGGCATCATAGGAAACTGAAGCATTGCCTCCAAAGTGCAACGCACTGTACTCAAAAGCAATGTGGTTATTCTTCCAGCCCACAGTCACAGGTGCATCTTGCGCTGACACAGGAATCCGTGTTTTATTCTTTTTAAAGATATACGTCTGCAGTCGTAATGGGGGGGCTGGACGAGATTTTTCCGGCCCCGGAACCAGCGATGGAGAGAATATGGTGAAGCCGGACAGTGTTCCGAAAACCAGACGGCCATCGTTGAGCTTGTGCCAGGCGTTGAAATTAAATTCGTTATCCGGAAGACCATCTGAACTGTAATAGTTTTCAACCTGAAGAGTTCTGATATCGATACGAGCCAATCCGTGCAGGGTACTTACCCACATATATTGTTCTACAGGGATTGCACAGTATGCAGCGTTACTTGGAAGTCCGTTTTTCTCGTGTAGTGCATTGAATTTTCGTGTGTTTTGGTCGATAATAGATATGCCTCCTTCTGTGGCGATCCAGAGCCGACCAAGAAAATCCTCGCCAATCCCTCGGATCCCGTTTCCTGCAAGGAGTTGTTTTGATGCTCCATCAGAAGAAGTATGTTGCCAAACCTGTATGGGCACTCCTTTTCGATTGATCTGCATGAGACCTAAACTTGTTCCCACCCAGATGTGTCCTTTACTGTCTTCAAATAAGGCCCGAATCCGGTGGTGAGGAAGAGAAAGTTTTACCTCCTTGTCTGGCATAAAGTTAATGAGTTCGCCACGTTTCGGATCAAATCTGTTTAAACCTTTTGTTGCACCAAACCAGAGATATCCATGGCTGTCTTTCATCATGACTCTGATATAAGAGTGAGTTAATTTGTTTCCCGGTTTGAGCAGATTGGTGATGGGAGTAAGTGTTGCTGTGGAGAGAGACAGTCGAACCAGGCCGCTGTGCCTTGCGGCAATCCATAAATAGTCATCGTCGGCGAGGATGGCACGGATATCATCTTTCCGCACACTGTCCCATAAAACAGTCGGCTGAATATTTTTGGGAATATCATACTCATGGGAATCCAGATTTAAACGGGTAAGGCCTTTATTGGTGCCAATCCAAAGTTTGTTTGCGTGTTCTGATGCAAAGGACCAGATAAGGTTTCCAGGAAGCCCTCCTTCTCTGTTTGGTGTCGGTCTGTAGGAATGAAAGGGCGCTTCTGGGTCAAACCAGCAGATGCCGTGATCAAAGGTTCCTATCCATACTTGCCCATCCCGGGTGGTAAGGATATCCATTACAATATCACTGGCTAGGGAGTGAGGATCACCGATCTTTTTTCGATGGAGTTCGGATGTACCATTTTCAGGGTTGAATAGGGCGACTCCTCCACCCCAGGTTCCAATCCATAGCTTACCGTTCTCGCCACCGGCTATTGCCATGACGTCATTTGCAGCGAGTACGTTGTTTTCTTTGTTATAGTGTTTAAAAAGGATTTCATCTGCATTGCGAATGATCTGTACCAGTCCATGGTTTTGTCCTCCGGCCCAGATAGTCCCATTTGAATCCGATGTTATTGTGTTAAACGTGTCATCCTGCAGCCCAAGGTTACCGGGCAGATACCAGGTAACAGATTTGTCTTTTCTTTTGTAATGGCCGATACCTTTACCGCGAGTGGAAAACCAGATGTTTTTGTCCTGAAGTGCAATGCCGGTAACTGAATTTTCCATGGGGGTTCCATCCGGCAGCAATAACGGAATTTGTGTGAGTATGGATCTGTTCAGATTCGCTGTTTTAGCTCCATTGAGAGTATTATCCGATGAGATATTCAGTAGGTATAGCCCTGAATCAGTACCGAGCCAGAGTTCATTTTGTTCGGGAGCCTGAACAATACTCAATATATCTGACGAGGGCAGGATTTTCAGGCGTCTAACCTCACCACTTTGCGGATTGATTACATTTAATCCTCCTCCCATGGTACCAGCCCATATCCGGCCATCCCTGCTTTCTGCCAGAGAAGAGATGTAATTGTCAGAAAGGCTGGCAGGGTTGTCATGTTGTTTTCGGAAGGATTTCATCGAATAGCCGTCAAAACGAACAAGTCCATCTTCGGTGCCTACCCAGACAAAACCGCTTCTATCCTGCAGTAAAACACGAGCCGTGTTTTGAGGAAGCCCTTCAGTGGATGAGACGTTGTTAAAGGACACTGGTGCTAATGCGGCACATGCGCAGGTTCCCCAGGCAAGTAAGAGCAGAAACAGAAGGTGTGAAATTGTAATCTGCTTTTCTTTGGTAAAATATAAAGGCATATGTAGATATCCTGGTAAAAATGTATCGCTAAGAGGTATTGCCTCTTTTGGGAAAAATTCCCGAAAAGTGGCACGAAAACATTCACAATTGGCGTAAGGTGATATGGATTTAATTGCTTGGAAAAGCTATTATTTTTATAATATCGTGTTTGTGCCAAAGGTGTTAGTAATACTAGCATATCCGTGAACAAAAGGAAAAATTGTCTTGAAATCTCCAATGAAAAAATCTGATCAGATTGAACCGAACTCCTCTAAATCTTCACTGCCTCATTACTTGTTTGTGGATGATGATATCTTCATTCTTAATTTGTTCAAGAACCTTTTCGAAAGAAAGGCTGAGGTTAGTCTGGCAAATGATGGTCATGAAGCTTTGCTGAAAATAGCTGGTCAACGTTTTGATGCGGTTATTTCCGATGTTGATATGCCTACTTTAAATGGCATAGGCTTGTTTAAAATTCTGAGTGTAATAGATGCTTCAATTTGTAAACGATTTCTTTTTTGTTCCGGCAATTTTTCTCCTGAGTTGAGTGACCTTTGCTCTGCACACAAGGTGCCGTTTCTAAGTAAACCGATCAGGATGGCTGCCTTACAGGCAGAACTCGATGAATTTACTAACGCGGATTAGTGCTTTACTCCTGAAAAGCTGTAATAAAAACAAGAAAATAAAAAGTGTTTCAAACTCAAATTATTGGCATAGGTAACAAGGCACTTACTTGCAGTTTACCTGCGTTAAGTACTTGCGCACGGCCACTGAACGTTAGGTTCATAAGAATCAACTTTTTTTTGTATGTTTTCTTGCATGATTTATTTATTCCACATACACTCCTTGTAAGTTATTGTAAATTTACGCATTCAATATTTTACACGTGGTGTGCATGATGGATCTTCAATCGGCTTCTCTTCCCCTGGAGGCCCTGGAAAAGGCTTCTGTTGCAATATCGTTTGATGTCAGCTATTTATTAGACACAGATGGCATGATCATCCATGCCAATCCTGCGAGTGAAAACTTGTTGGGATTTCCTGAAAATGAAATTTTAAATACCCCTATTTTCTCTTTCATTCATCCAGACGATGTCCATGGTGTCGAAAGAGATATGCAAAATCTTACTGCAAGCTTTACACCTCCTGTTCGTGCAATTCGAATGCAGCATCAGGATTCTTCATATTATGATGTCGATCTTTCCGTTTTTCATGTTCCTTCGAAACAGGAAGAGTATCTTGGAATGTTGCTCAGGAATCGTGGCTATTCCAGCGAACATTCCAATAATGCTATTCTGCAAAGTCAGCTTGAGACCAGTCGGGATGGTATTCTGGTGGTTAATCCTGATAACAAAATTATTCTCACCAATGATCGTTTCCATAGAATGTGGAGTATTTCTTCAAGGATCGCAGCACTCCATGATGATGAAATTCAGATCAGGAAAATTCTTGATCAGTTGGTAGATCCGGATGCCTTTATCAGCCGTGTTCAATATCTGTATGATCATCCTGAGGAGACAAGTCTTGAGCTTCTGCCGCTTACAAATGGAAGAGTTTTTGAACGTTACTCTTCTCCACTTTATGATGCCGATGCTAAGTATCTTGGTAGGATCTGGTACTTTCGCGATATAACTGAGACTAAAAGCATGGAAGCTGAGATGCTGAAACTGAAGAAGTTTGAGTCAGTTGGGGTGCTTGCCGGTGGAATTGCCCATGATTTTAACAATATTTTAACAGCTGTACTTGGTAATATTCAGCTATCGACTCTACTGCTTGATTCGGATGATCAGGCCGTAGCTCTTCTTCAGCAAGCACAGAAGGCCGGGATGCAGGCCCAGGCGCTTACCAGTAAACTGCTCACGCTATCAAAGAAGAACACACCCTTAATACAGGAAGCTAAACTGGAAAGTATTTTTGAAGAGAATTGTAAGTGTAAACTGAAAAATTCGGATGTCAGCTGTAGATTTTCCATGGTAGAAAAACTATGTCCCGTAAAATGTGACAGTACGCAAATTAGTCAAGTGATCCAGCATTTAATCAGTAATGCAAGACAGGCCATGCCCGATGGCGGCTATATCGATATTGCAGCGGACAATATCAACCATCCCGGAAACAGTAAATTAACCCCTGGGCAGTATGTTTTTTTCAGTATAAGAGATTACGGTTGTGGCATAGCTGCAAAAAATCTCGATAGAATTTTTGATCCTTATTTTACAACCAAAATTCTTGGTGCTGACCAGGGTACCGGCCTGGGGTTGGCCATCGTTCATTCCATCATCCATAAACATGGTGGGTCCATTGAAGTTGAGTCAATGGAAGGAGAAGGCACAGAGTTTCGTATTTTTCTGCCAGCTGGAAAACCGGATGGTGAGACTTGCGACAATGGGTGAATACTTTGGCTGTTTTTCTCAGGTATCCATAATCAAAAAAAGACGTGTTATTTATGCAATCTAACGCTAATTGTCCGGTGTCCCTTGCAGGTGCGATCAAGGCCAAAAAACCGGTCTATCAATACCTTCTTCCCAGCCATTTGACTCACTATGAAGGTTTGTCAAGTGTGCTGGGTTCGCAAATTTATATCAAGCATGAGAACCATAACCCAACCGGCTCTTTCAAGGTGCGTGGCGGCATAAATTTAATGCACAATCTCAAACAGGCAGGAGTGGAGGGAGTGATCACTTTTTCAACTGGAAATCATGGTATTTCTGTTGCTGCTTCAGCTTCCTGGTTTGGTCTTACTGCGGTGGTTGTGGTGCCTGTTAATAATAATCCTGCAAAAAACCGGAAGATTCAAGAAGCCGGTGCCGAGCTTATAGAAGCAGGTACGACCTTTGAGGAATCCTCCAAAGTTGTTGAGAAGCTTGCAGGCGAGCGGGCGTTCTACTATGTACATCCCGCCAATGAACCCCATTTAATAAACGGTGTAGGCACGGAGTTTTTGGAAATTATAGAAGCACTTCCTGATGTAGAAGCAGTTATTGTGCCCATTGGAGCTGGAAGCGAGGCAGCTGCGGCAGTGACTGTGCTAAAAGCAATTTCTCCTGGCATTGAAATCTATGCAGTCCAGGCAGAGAGTTCTTGCGCAGCCTATTTGTCGTGGAAAGCGGGAGCCATCCAAAGAGCTGAGAATACAACTTTCGCAGGAGGTTTTGCGACTGGTACCGGGTATGAGATACCATTTGAGATCTATAAAGATAACCTGACTGATTTTGTACTCCTCTCAGAATCAGAAATTTACAAAGGAATAGCGCTGGCAGGGTATTATACCCAAAATTTTGTTGAAGGTGCCGGTGCATCAACTCTTATGGCTGCAATACAATTGAAAGAGAAATTAAAGGGGAAAAAGGTTGTTTTGCAGTGTAGTGGCGCCAATGCATCATCAGAAGAGATTGAAAAAGCCTATGGGCTTCCTGGTTTTAAGCAGGGGCTTTAGTGCCTTACTCCTGAAAAGCTGTATTAAAAAACAAGAAAATCGAAGTGTTTCAAACTCAAATTATAAGCATAAGCACCAGATAGCGAACGAAGAGAAACCTTCGAGGCACTTACTTGCAGTTCACCTGCGTTAGGAGCTTGTCCGAGGATGGGCATTACGGAGCATGCACGACCTGATCAAAGTCGAAGAAATCTCCAAAATAAGCACAGTCATATGTGTGATATTACGGCTGTTCTTTTTTAATTCTGAAGATGAGTTTGTGAAAGAAGGCATTTTGGGACAAGATGGTCTTGTGTAAGCAAAAAATTGCCGGAACTGTTGGAGTGGATGGCGGCTCAGATGAGGGCCAGGACAGTTTAAAAATATTTAAACCGCCCTGGCGAGGGGAGATGAAGAGAAGGACTATTTGCCGAACATCTAACTATTTGGGGGCGTCCATGGCTTTCATCTGATCAGGGCTGAATTTGGCAACACATTCTTTCAATCCATCAAGATCAGCGGCTTTTTCAACACAGGCTTTTTTCTGGGTCAAAAAATCTGTTTTGTTTGCGTCGTCTTTAAATGTATCCATCTTCATGGTGATTTTGTTGAGCAACATTGTTTGCTCTACCTTAAACTCATTGGCAAAGGCGGGACCTGCGATGAAAGCGCATGCCAGAACTGCAAGAAGTAACTTTTTCATTTTAATTTCCTCTAGTTAATCAGATAATAAAGCATCTCGTTATTGAGACATAAACTGTTTACAGTTTCCTTTGTTAGTGTGAATACCACCAAAGGAATCTGCTTCTGCTTATTCTTGTAGCATTTTCCATGCCAGTTTGAAAGCTTCTTCCCGTGTTCCGTTGAGAAAATGAGGTAATATGTTAATATGATAACATATAACAGCTAGTGCTTGGCAGATGCAAACATGTTTTAAAGGGGGAAATTTCGTATTTATGCTGGCAGATGATTTTTTCTGGAGAGGATGTGTGAAATTTGAAGAATGTGTCTCCTGAAGAAGACAGTTTTTTATCCTTTTTGTGGAACGTATTGATTTGGTGTGGTTTTACGAGTCTCTTTATTGAGACAAAGTATCTGCTCCCGGTAGGAGGGGCTAAGTGGGCTTGGGCAGGTACTCTTTGCCTGTTGTTGCAATAAGTAGTAATGGAGATTTGTTCAGTTAAGCCTGTCTCTTTCTTGAGACAGACAGTAAGTACCCGTGATAAAAAATATTAGAGCAGACCGAGAGGAACAGCAAGCTTTTTAACTTCCGCCATACATTCATCAAGATCAAAAGAGAGTAGTGTGCGTTCCTGCAGTATGAGTTTTCCATTTATGATAACTGTTTCAACATCTGCACCTTTGCCGCTGTAAACCAGCAGGTCGCTATTATAAAAAGGTTGCAAGTGAGGTTGCTTCATATCTAAAAGAATAATATCTGCCTTGTATCCAGGCATGAGTTTTCCAACATGGGAGAGGCCTAAAATTCCTGCGTTATTTACGGTTGCTGCTGCCAGCACCCGGTTTGCGGGCATGGCGGTGGGGTCAAGTGTCCCCAGTTTCTGGGTTTTTGCAAGGATGTCCATTTCGCAAAAGAGATCCAGGCTGTTATTGCTGGCACTTCCATCTGTTCCGATTCCCATGGGGATTCCCATTGAGTCCATGAGTGAAGCCTTTGCAATTCCAGATGCCAGCTTAAGGTGACTCTGGGGGCATATTATCACTCCGGCCCCGCTGTCCAGAATGATTTTTCTGTCTTCAGCGTCAAGCCAGACGCAGTGGATGAGGACGGTGTCTTGGTCCAGCAGATTAAGAGCTGACAGATGGCGAATGGGACTCGTACCCTGCAAGTCCATTATGATTTCCTGTTCATGCCTGCTTTCTGCAATATGTATGAAGAAAGGAACTTTGTGTTGAACCGCCAGTGCTTTAGCAGTCTGTAATGTTTGGGGAGAACAGGTGTATGGCGAATGAGCAAATACCCCAGGTGAGATTCGGTCACTTTTGTTTTTCCAGTCAGAAAGGAAAGTCTCCACAGCGTCAATATTGGATTTGGGATCAGGAACTCCAGGAGCTGGAAAATCAACAATACCATGGGCTGGGATAGCCCTCATCCCAGACTCAAGAAGTGCTCGTGCCGCCTGATCTTCATGGAAGTACCCATCAGCCACAGTGGTACTGCCTGATAGTATCATTTCTGCTGCTGCAAGTTTTGTACACCAGTAAACCATTTCCGGATTAACGTTTGCGGCTTCTGCCGGGAAGATATGTTCATTCAGCCATTCGCCGAGTTCAAGATCATCAGCGAGTCCACGAAAAAGAGTCATTGCACAGTGGTTATGTGCATTGATAAGCCCTGGCATAAGCAGTTTGTCTGTTCCATCGATTAGAACAGCATCGGGGCAATCTGGTACTGAATCCATGGAGCCAAAGGAATGAATAGAGTCACCTTCACATAAAAGCCATTGATTGTCGCTAAGTGGAGTGGCGGGATCTGTGAAAAGGGTGACATTATTGATAAGTATGGATGTAGTGGACATACGGGTTCCTTACAGGAAAAGTTGCTGCTGAATAGTTACCAAAAAAATGGGCTTTTTCTCTTTGGGCAGGGTATACTATTCTATTTTTGATAATTTGTCGTGATGTTTGATAATAGTTGTTTTTATAGCGCCTTAAATGGTGGGGAGTTGATATATGGGTTTTCGTTGTGGTATTGTCGGTCTTCCAAATGTTGGGAAGTCCACAATTTTTAATGCTTTAACTGCGGCTGGGATTGATGCCGAGAATTATCCCTTTTGTACCATTGAGCCAAATGTGGGCATAGTTCCGGTGCCCGATAAACGCCTTGATGTTTTGGCTGAGATGGCCAAAACAAAACGTAAAGTCGCAACCCAGATGGAGTTTGTAGATATTGCAGGCCTTGTGAAAGGGGCAAGCCAGGGAGAAGGTCTTGGAAACCAGTTCCTTGGTCACATCAGGCAGGTGGATGCTCTTGTCCATGTGGTTCGCTGTTTTGAGGATGAAAATATTGTTCATGTGGATGGTTCCATTGACCCTGAAAGGGATCGGGAAGTTATCACCATGGAGTTAATTTTGTCTGATCTCGATACTGTGGAAAAAAGGCTGAAAAAAGCCCGGTCCATGGCCAAATCCGGTGATAAAACCCTGAAGGCCCAGGCTGTTTTTCTTGAACGGCTCCGCGATGTGCTTGATGGCGGAGCCTCTGCCAGAACTCTCGCTCTTGAAAGTGATATGGAAGAAGAGATGATGAAAGAGATGTGTCTACTCACCGACAAACCGGTTCTTTATGTTGCCAATGTACTTGAAGAAGATGTGACCAGTGGAAACGATTATGTTCGGGTTCTGGAAAAACTAGCCAACGAAGACGGGGATGGTGTTATCATCATTGCAGGTTCCATCGAGCAGGAGCTTAGCCAGCTTGATGCTGAAGAACAGCAGGAATTCCTTGCAGATATGGGAATGGAGGAGCCTGGTCTGAATCGTTTGATTGCAGCCGGCTATAAACTTCTCGGCCTGATCACGTATTTTACAGTTGGTGAAAAAGAAACTCGTGCCTGGACGATTACCGAGGGAACGAAAGCACCGGGAGCTGCGGGAAAGATTCATTCCGATTTTGAACGAGGGTTTATCCGTGCTGAGACTATTAGCTACGATGATTTTGTTGCCTGTGGCGGTGAAAATGGTGCCAAAGAAAAAGGTTTAATGCGTTCTGAAGGAAAAGAGTATGTTGTGGTTGATGGCGATTGTCTGAATTTCCGTTTTAATGTCTAACGCAGGTGAACTGCAAGTAAGTACCTTGAAGATAACGTAACAATATGATTACAATTAACCTTCCTCAGTTTCTCGGAGTCTACGCTACCTGTTTTTTCTTCCAGAAGTTCAGAAGTAAGGTACTAATGAGAATGTCCTGAAATGCACGCTCACTCCAAAATGTCCGCTATTGACCTCCAAATAGGTGGTAAGCCTTTTTATGGTCAGCATCAGGCAAAGAATCTGCTCTCCAGAAGTCTTGCTTCAGACCGGCTTGCCCATGCATATCTTTTTCGAGGGCCGGAAGGAGTTGGTAAGCAATTCTTTGCAAGAGGGCTTGCTGCAGCCGTCAATTGTGCGGCTGCAAATGGACTTATCGCGTGTGGTGAGTGCGTGTCTTGTAAAAAACTCATTGGTGGGTCGCACCCTGATTTTTTGCTTGTTTCTCCTGTTAAGGGTGCAATCAGGATTGCTCAGATTCGAGACCTCATAAAAGCACTTTCTTTTGCTCCCTATGAGGCAGCAACACGAGTAATCCTAATTGAAGATGTACACACCATGCGCCAGGAGGCCGCAAACAGTCTCTTAAAAACCCTTGAAGAACCACCTGAGAACAACCTTCTTATTCTCACCGCAGATTCAGCGGGTGTTGTGTTGCAGACAATCATATCAAGATGTCAGAGTATTCCGTTTTACGGATTAACCAACGCGGAAACCAGCAAAATTCTTTTGCAGCAGGATGATACACTTGATTTGGAAACTGCAACACTCCTTGCAAAACTTGGAGAAGGAAGCCCTGGGAAGGCGCAGCTTTTTCGTCGTAAAGAACTCATAGATTTTTGGAAAAAACTAGTTGTCCTGCTCGCTGAACCTGTGGGTAGCAGGGAAAATGAATCTGGTGAGCTTCTTCTGATGGCGGAATCCATGGCGGCTTTGAAAGAGCATTTACCGCATCTGTTTTCCTTGGTTAAACTCTGGATCAGAGATTGTCTGCTTGTGTGCCATGGGCAACAGCCTGCTACAGATGTCCTGAATACACGGAAAGGCTGGAATTCCGAACAATTTTTTGCTAAACTGCAAGCAATTAATCAGGCAGAAAAAGAATTGGGTCGAAACTGTAATCGAACACTCGTTTGCGAAGTGCTCCTGTTTCGGTTGAGAGAATAGACGTTATTATGGAAGAAGATCAGGTTCATCAAAAAGATACTCAGCCGGAAGCGGATGTGGAAAAAGAAGCAGTTTTGCTCTATTTTTATCGAATCAGATTTCGTGTGGAAGGCCAGGAATTCACGGCATCTTCAACTTTGGATGATTTGCAAAAGGGTGAAGTAGTTATGGTGCGCGGGGAATTCGGCATTGAACCTGCATGCATTATTTGTACTGCCCCTGCCTGTAGAGATTCTGACGGGGAACGGCGGGCAAGTTATGAACTGTCACGTCGAGCAGCCCATGAAGAGTGTAACCGCTACGCCAATATCCCCATAGAAGAAGAGGCAGCCTTTAACACTTGTAAGAGGTTGATTCTACGACATGCATTGCGGATGTGTCTTGTTCGTGTGGAGCGGTTTTTCAACGGCAGCAAGATGATTTTTTATTTTACTGCCGACAAACGTGTTGATTTCAGGGCGTTGGTAAAAGATCTTGTTCAGGAATTTCGAACAAGGGTGGAAATGAGGCAGGTGGGTGTGCGCCATGAAACCAAGATGATTGGCGGGCTTGGTACCTGTGGTCGGGAGCTTTGCTGTTCGGGACACATGAAAAAGTTTGATTCTGTGTCTATCAAGATGGCCAAAGAGCAGGATCTGCCATTAAATCCTGCTAAAATTTCAGGTGTTTGTAACAGGCTTCTCTGTTGCCTGACCTATGAATTTGAAACCTATAAGCGGGAACGAAAAGGCATGCCCCAGCCTGGAAAGAAAATCAAGGTTGATGGTCAGCTTTATAAGGTAAGACGGCAGAATCCCTTGCAGAGAACGCTTCAGGTTGTGAACCACGTTGGTGACGTTGGAATACTTGCTGAGGAGCAATGGCGGAATGCTGAAAGAGTTAAACCAGAAAAGAAAAAAGAGAAAAAGGATAAAAATGCAGGCCATAAAAAAGCGTAATTTTTTTAAAAACCTGCATATTTTTTAGTAACGATGACAACGTATATAACTACCCCTATTTATTATGTAAATGCGCAGCCGCATCTTGGTCACGCCTATACCACCATTGTTGCCGATACCTACAACAGGTTTCGACGTTTGACTGGCGATACCGTTAGATTTCAAACTGGCACAGATGAGCATGGCGACAAGATAGCAGAAGCTGCAGAGAAAGAGGGCTGTAGCCCTAAGGAATATGTTGATCGGATCAGTGCGATGTTTCGTTCGACCTGGCCATTACTCGATGTTGAACCGGATAATTTCATTCGTACAACGGACAAAGACCATGTAGCGACAGTTCAAGCCATTTTGCAGCAGGTGTATGATAAGGGTGATATTTATTTTGATAAATATACCGGATTATATTGCACCGGCTGTGAACGGTTTTTAACTGAAAAAGAGCTTGAAGACGGAAAATGTCCAGATCATCAAACTGTCCCCGATGAGATAACAGAAGAAAACTATTTCTTTCGTATGTCATGCTATCAACAGGATCTGATTGATCATATTAATGCAAATCCCGATTTCATTACTCCTGAACGCTATAAAAACGAGGTTCTCTCGTTTTTGAGTGAACCACTCGAAGACCTGTGCATCTCGCGACCCACCTCCCGTCTTACCTGGGGGATTCCACTGCCTTTTGATGAGAATTTTGTCACGTATGTCTGGTTTGATGCTCTCATCAATTACCTTACGGGTGCTGGCTATCCAGATGGCAAGGAGTTTGATGACTACTGGAGTGCGGCAGAGCACGTAATTGCCAAGGATATTTTAAAACCTCATGCAATCTACTGGCCAACCATGATCCTGTCCATGGGACTTCCGTTGTATAAGAAACTCCATGTCCACGGGTACTGGAATGTTGATGAAACAAAGATGTCAAAAAGCATTGGCAACGTGATACGTCCAGCAGAGCTGATTGAAGAGTATGGCGTGGACAGTATCCGGTATTTTTGTCTCCGTGAGATGTCTTTTGGGCTTGACGCTTCATTTAGCTCTGATGCAATAGTTTCCAGAAAAAATTCGGATCTTGCCAATGATCTTGGGAATCTGTACAGCCGTACAACGGCAATGCTTGTGAAGTATACCGATGGTGTCGTTCCTGCGCTTGTGGGTGCCGGCGATGATACGGTGCTTTCTGATCTTGCCGGTACAGTTATAGAAAAATACAGAAAAAACATGAGTGTTTTTCAATTTCATCGTGCTTTGCAGGCTGTGTGGGAACTGATCGGCCAGGCAAACAAATATATCGTAACAAATGAACCATGGGCTTTGGTAAAAGAGCCTGCCCGTGTTGCTCGTTTGCATACGGTGCTTTACAATCTCACTGAAACTCTTCGCTTACTTACCCTTCTTCTGCAACCGATAATGCCCGGTACGTGCAGAAAAATGGCAGAAGGGCTTGGTCTTGCACAAGACAGCCCGCTGGTTACGGATCTTAGTGGGAATGGAGCTTGGGGAATGCTTGAGGCTGGCACCAGGTTGCAAAAAATTGATGCCCTTTTTCCTCGGGTTGACACAAAAAAGAAAAAGAAATCTGTTAAGCAGGAATCAAAGAAGAAAAAGAAAGAGAAGAGCTGCAAAAACAAGCAATTATCTGGGAACGTTGAAGGTGTAATCTCATTTGATCAATTTCAAAAGGTGGAACTTCGGGTGGCGGAAATAGTAACCGCAGAGCCCGTCAAAAAATCTGATCGGCTTTTGAAACTTACAGTAAGGGCACCGGAAGAGCGGGTAATTGTAGCCGGGATAGCTGAATATTACAGTCCGGAAGATCTTCTGGGAATGCTTGTCCTTATTGTGGCCAATTTGCAACCTGTAAAACTGATGGGTATTGAGTCTCAAGGGATGGTACTGGCCGCCAAGGTGGAAGAAGACGGGAAGAGTCGTCTTGTTCTTTCCACAGTGAGCGCCTCTGTTCCACCAGGAGCAAGAGTCGCTTAAGAGTAAGAAAAATAATAGAGATGGAGTATTTTGATGTTTGTTGTAAATAATTTTATGATGGCTATCGCACAGTTAATCGATTTTTTACTGACGGCTTTTATGTGGGTCATTATTGGTCGTGCAGTTATCTCCTGGGTAAATGCGGATCCTGGAAACCCCATTGTCCGTTTTTTGTACGAAGCAACTGAACCACTGCTTGGCCGCATCAGGCGTCTATTCCCCGTGAGCATGGGAGGAATTGATTTTTCACCCATGATTTTGATCATGGCTATCATGTTTCTCCAAAGCTTTCTTGTACCAACACTGAAACAGATGGCAATGGGAGTGAGATGAAATGAGTAGTGAGCAATATGGAAATTATTGTATCTGTTGCTTCCAGATTCAACATCTGATTTAAAGAGGGCTTTGTCATGGTACTAACTCCACAGCTAATAAAAGATCAAGAATTTCAACCAAAATTCAAAGGAGTTGATCCTTTGGAAGTAAGGGATTATCTCGAGATTGTCGCAAATGAATTCTTCGAGTTGCAGGAGCAGTGTGCTGAACAGCTTGAAGAACTTGAGGCCTTTCGTGAGACAAAAGAGAGCATGGATAGTTATACCGGTTCCCTTGAGTCGGATATGGAGTTTACTAGGAAGATTTCCGATGAATTGAAAGACAGTTGTGCTCAGAAAGAAAAAAAACTCACCGAGCTGGAACAGGAAGTAGAAGAGTTGCAACTTCGTATTGCCGATATGGAGCAGGAGGATACAGAGCACAACGAAGAAATCAGCACCATGGAAGCTTTGATTGAAGAGGCTGAGGCGGCTTTGAAAGAGTCTGAAAAAAAAAGGGATATTCTTACGAACAAAATCGAAGTTCTTAAGGAACAGAATCAGGAATTAAAGAAGGATGAGGTTGATTTCAAATCTACCCTTGCCAGTGCTCAGCTTTTTGCAGAGGACCTAAAAGAAAAAAGCAGGAAAGAAGCAGAGCAAATGCTTGCTGAGGTCAATGCTGAGATTTCGAAAATTCGAGATGATGCCCAGGATGAACTTGCGCGCCTGCCAATGGAAATTGAAGCCCTGGAGAAGAAGAAAAAAGAGGTGAAGGAAGATCTGAAATCCACCCTTATGAGTTATCTTGAAACCATTGAAGTTTTTTACCCGGATGATGGCCAGGAGATTGTTCAAAAGGAAACAACGGTCAAGAGTGATGAACTCTTTCAAAAGATAAAGATCGGTGACGATGGTTCCATCACTGCTGAAGATTCGGAAAAGTTGGATGGATCCTCTGAATCGTTGATAGACGTTGATGAAAATGTTATTGAATCCCTTTTAAAAGGCGAAGATCAATTGGGAGTGAATGATAATTTCAATTTGGATGGTGTATTCTCTAACCTTGACAGCGAAGAGGAAGAAGGAAAGTAGTCCACGCCATATGCCTTTTATTTCCACCTATAAAGATGGGAGGACTCTCCTGAATGTGTATGTTCAGCCACGTTCCTCCCGAAATGCGTTTGTTGGCTCGTATGATGACGCTATAAAACTTGCCATTACTGCTCCTCCTGTGGATGGGAAAGCCAATGCTGCTGTTATTAAATTTCTTGCCTCATTTCTCCATGTAAAGAAAAAGGATCTGGAGATTAAACATGGTTTACAGTCTCGGAGGAAAAGTGTGTTGATTGCCGGATTGAGTAATGATGAAGTACTGGCGAATATAAAACGATCTTTACCCAAATGAATAGAGTATTATCTAAGAGCTTGTCCGAGAATGCCCTTTCGGAGTCTCGTTCCTCGCCACCTGCCCAAACTCATCAGAATTGTTAGAAAATAATGCTCGCAATATCAAATATATGGCTGTGTTTATTTTTCAAAAATTCTTCGATTTTGGGCAGGTGGCGAGGAACGAGACTCCGAAAGGGAATTCTCGGACAAGCTCTTAGATAATACTCTATTCATTTGGGTAAAGATCGTTTTATATTCGCCAGTACTTCATGATTACTCAATCCG
>CAMZLK010000030.1 GCA_947311475.1 uncultured Desulfocapsa sp. | reverse complement strand
GTCCAGCAGGGCCACCGCCTAGAATAATCAGCTTATAGTGCGTTTTAGCCATGGAGTTAATTTATTTTTGATGGACTTGGAAAAACCTTCATATTCGAGGCACGGAAATTTCTTATCTTTTCGGCCTACCAGGGTACGTTGAAAAGATAAGAAATTTGCAGTAACGAAGAAGATGAAGAGTTTTTACGAATCCATCAAAAATAAATTAACTCCATGGCTAAAACGCACTATAAGCTGATTATTCTAGGCGGTGGCCCTGCTGGACTGACTGCAGGGCTTTATGCAGCAAGGGCCAGAATGGATCACTTATTCATCGAGAAAGGTGCCGAAGGTGGGCAGATTCTTCTCACTGACTGGGTTGATAACTATCCCGGTTTCCCTGAAGGCATCTCCGGATTTGATCTTGCAGAGAAGATGTCAGCTCACGCTAAACGCTTTGATCTGAATTCCATGTTTGGCAATGTTATTTCTATGGACCTCTCCGAGCCTGTTAAACGTCTTGAGCTTGAGGATGGAGGCTCCCTGACCTGCAATGCTCTTATTATTTGTACCGGGGCCCGTCCTCGCCCTCTTGGAATTCCCGGAGAAAAGGAACTGACAGGAAAAGGTGTTTCCTACTGCGCTACCTGTGATGCCCCTTTTTACCGTAATATGCATGTTGCTGTAATTGGAGGTGGAAACACCGCAGTACAGGAAGCAGCACATCTCACCAAGTTTGCGGATAAGGTCACTCTTATTCACCGCCGGGATGAATTGCGAGCCACAAAAATCCTCCAGGAAAATGCCTTTGATAACCCGAAGATCAATTTTATCTGGAACTCCAACGCAACAAAAATTCAGGGTACCGACGGGGTTGAAGAACTTCACCTGCGAAATAATGATGGTGAAGAATCAATTTTAAAAGTGGATGGCGTCTTCGTTCTTATTGGTGTTTTGCCAAACAACGAAATGCTGCCACTTGAGAGCCTGAAAGCCGACGATGGAGGTTTTATCCCCACAGACCTTGAAACCAGAACAGCAGTGGCTGGAGTATACGCAGCAGGCGATATCAGAAGCAAAGAAGTCCGACAGATTATTAATGCAGCGGGAGAAGGTGCCACCGCTGTACTTGCTGCCGAAAATTATCTCATCAACCTCAGCTAACCCAATTACTATGACGTCCAGTTTCAATAAAGTTGTTCGCAGTTCCTTCTTTGTACGATCGACTTTTGCTTTTCTCCTGATCAGTGCAATCCTCTTTTCCCTGGGCGGTTGTGCTCAGATAAAATCGCTCTTTAACAAGGAAGATAATGAAGAACAGGAAATTCGTCTTTCTGCGCAAACTCTGGCTGGAAAAGGAATGGATGAATATTCCAATGCGAAATACTATAAGGCACGAAAATATTTCGACCAGATTCTGGATTATTACCCTTTCAGCTCGGAAGCAATGCTTGCACAACTGAAAGCAGCCGACAGTAATTATTACATGGAAAATTATCAGGAAGCGCTCATGCTTTATCACGAATTTGAAGAGCGCCACCCAACCAACGAGGCAATTCCCTACGTGATGTACCACATTGCCATGTGCCATTATCAGCAAATTGACCGTATTGACCGTGACACCAGCGGAGCAGAGAATGCAATTCGGGAATTCTCAAAGCTCCTCCGGGCCTTTCCAAACTCCCCTTACAGTAATGAAGCCAGAGCAAGAATTCGTGCTGCCAATGAATTCCTGGTAAATCACGAATATTTTGTTGTGGAATTTTATCTCAGAACCGAGAAATATGAAGAAGCTGAGACCCGGCTTCAATACCTGACAAACACCTATCCGGATGCAACAATAACCCCCAAAGCACGACAACTGCTTAAGCGTCTGGAAGCTGGTGATCCTCCCGGTTTTAATCTTTCTGCATGGTTTAAGGACACCCTCCTACCGGACTGGAATATATTTACATCCGGCACAGATCAAAGCAAACTGCAGAATGTAAAGCCACAACAGTAGAAAGGAGTCCTATACAGAGATTTACCTGCATTGGGGAGCTCAACTTTTTACGAGTCCATCAAAAGCCCATTAGCTGAGAACAAAATCCTTTCCTGCAAACTGAATATGCTCGGCACTTTTGTGAACTGGAGCAATGGCGTGTACTCCACCACACTTAGGACATTTCCCCACAAAAGTTGTCAGGGTAAAAGAAGCATTACACCCCTGACAGGTTGTTTCGTAACCGCCATCATCTATTAGCTGATCCTTTACAGTACCGTCATGGGCACTACATACAAACTCAACGAGTTCCCGGCCTGTGGAAAAAGGGCCACTCTGTGAACCATGTTTATCTGCTGAACCGCAACTTGGACATCCTGCCATTATAATTCTCCTTAGTTTTTTTTATTCTATTTTGTTACGCCACCGTTCCCATTCAAGCTTGGGCGTCGGCAAGACTATTTGAGAAACGTTCTCACAGAAGGAAACATAAGCACGAGATAAACAAAAACAAATAAAAACCTTTATTTCCTGTTTTGTTTCTGTTTTTTCTTGAGAGTGACAAGGTACAAGTTTTCGACTTTGCTTCGAGCCCAGGGCGTCTTTCGTAAAAACTTAAGGCTGGACTTCACGGAAGGATTACTACTGAAACACTTAATTTTGATCCATTTACCTAATTTCTCCCAGCCATACCATTCGACCAGAGTGATCACAATTTGCTCAAGTGTCACCCCATGCAGGGGATTATTTTTCTGTGGTTCACCCACGAGTGGATACCAGAGAATAAAAATACCCGGGAACTTTGGCTGTAAAAGTCATTTCTTCCTTTGTAAATGGGTGCACCATTGTGAGAGAAGTCGAATGGAGGGTGAGGCGTTTTATATTTTCACCTCTTTTTTCACCATATTTTTTATCACCTGCCACGGGGAAACCTTTGTCAGCAAACTGGACCCGAATCTGATTTTTCCTGCCAGTCAGTAAATCCACTTCAAGAAGACTATATTTTCCTGATTCTTTGAGGACTTTATAAGCAGTTTTGGCAAGCTTTCCTTTTTCAGGATTCTTAACTGAATACATCTTATGAATAGAATTTTCAGCAAGATAAGATGTTATGGTTCCCTGTTTCTCGGGTAACGAGCCACAAACCACCGCAATATAGGTTTTTTTGAATAGTGACCACTGATCCTGCAGACTACGTTTGGCTTTTTCATTTTTAGCAAACACAATTACGCCTGAAGTCTCTCTATCCAGACGATGTACAATAAAAATCCTGTTATTCGACTTTCTATTTCCCTTCCGTACATAGTCTGTCAATTTAAAATAAGCGGTATTCTCTCTATCTTTTGAATTACTCACTGTAAGCAGGCCACTTCTTTTATCCACAACCAGGATATCATGGTCTTCATAAAGAACAGCCACTCCTTTAGGTTGAAACCTTTTGGGAGGGCTTTTAAATTTTTTTCTGTTCTGCAATGTATTCACACCAGTCTATTTTACAATACTATTACGTTACCAGGGCGGCGGACTGGATTTACGACGAGATGATTTTCTACTATGTGGAGATAAAAATGTATCCAGTTGATTCGCAAAAGCCTGTCGATCTCCCTTATTAAGTGCAGCGGGGCCTCCTGTATCGATGCCATCCGCCCGGAGAGTATCCATAAAATTCCTCATACTCAGACGAGAGCCAATGGTATCGATTGTGTACAGTTCCCCACGAGGATTCAAGGCATGGCCACCCTCTGCAATAACATCTGCTGCGAGCGGGATATCTGCCGTTATCACAAGATCTCCGGCTTCAAGTCTTTTCACAATTTCACGATCAGCAACATCTGCCCCTGAGCCCACTTGAATAAAAGAAACACAGGATGAGGCAGGGATTTGCATTGGCTGATTTGCCACAAGGGTTATCTGCACCCCAGTACGTTCTGCAGCTTTATACAAAATTTCTTTTATCACCACAGGACAGGCGTCAGCATCGACCCAAACTTTCATGCAGGAGTGGTGCTCATATCAGGTAATAATTTTTTCTTCTGCTTCTGCAAATGTCTCGGTAATGGGAGACACTTCCATGGCTCTCACCGGACAGATGGAAACGCAAAGAGAACAGCCGGTACATTTATCGGGATCAAAGAGTACTTCCATACCTGGACGCTTGATATACAAAGCACCCACCGGACATATACCTGTGCAGGCTCCGCACTGGAAACATTTCTTATCATCTCTGTTAATGGCAGCAGCAAGTCGCTGTACCTTGACACCAAAGGATTTGAGATAAGCAAGGCCGGTATTCACTTTATCCTTTGCCCCTTTTAATTCAAGGATCATCACGCCCTCGCGCTGGGGAAGAATATCAGCCTTTAAAATATTAAACTCAACATCATACTGTTTCACCAGCTGAAAAATAACGGGTTCATTGCTGGTCTCTTTGGGGAATCGTAATATATAGATTCGTGTTGGCATATTATCCTCTACTCAATCAACTAAGGGTTAGCTTATATTTGTAATTCTGTTGTTACTTGCTCAACAAGCACTGCCACTGGAGCGTCCGTATCAATCTCCATTGCCTGTTCCTCTGGAGTGACAGGCTGGAAACGTTTTTTCTGAGCAAGATATATCTCCCAGTTGCCATCTGATACTGCATCAGGGTCGGTTGCACGTATTTTTAATCGCTGCTGCACCACCTGCTCGGAGCAGACGCAATGCACAAAGACGAGTCGCAGCTTATCTGCAAAATGTTTCCGTAGCAGATCTCGTTCAGCCAGGGATTGATAGGAGCCATCCAGCACAACGCAAGCATTTCTGTCTGCCTGAAAATGATGCATTGCAAACTCAATTAAGGCGTCATATGTGCGGCGCGTGAATGCTTGACTATAAATGCCCTGGTCCACCCCTTCCTGCTGAGCGGTTTCAGGGGTGATACCTGCCAGCTCTTTCCGCACTCTATCCGAATTATAATAAGGCAGATCATAATGACTCGCCCAGGCAGAAGCAAGATAGCTTTTACCTGTGGCTATCATCCCGAAAAAAACAACAAGAAGATTTTCAGGTTGCTGCATACCGTTCTGCCAGTATAAAATGTTTTTTTGCCTGCTCGATACACGCAGCAGTGGCCTTTTCATCCACCGCTGGATCACTTGCTGTAAACAAGGCTATCTTGGCCCGCACATAGGTTCTATAACATTTATAAAAATTCAACATCTCCATAAGTTCAGGGTCGGCTGATTTTGCGGCAAATTGTTCAATAAAATAGTTTGATAGCTCTGTTTCTCCATGAAAATCAAGATCCATTGCCAGAAAAGCGACATCTGCTGCCACGTCTGTATAGCGGAAACGCTCATTAAACTCAATGCAATCAAAAATGTTTACAGGATCTGAAAGACAAATATTTGCCGAATGCATGTCACCATGGCAATCCCTGATTTTAGCAGCATCAATTCGTGACTGGAAACGATCTTCATGGCTTAAAAATTCTTTTGAATAACCCACAATTGCATCAAACTGTGCCCTGCTGAGAGCGCCCTGATCCACAAAATTTTCAGTCTGTTCAAAATTTTCGAGCACATTTACAGCCACAGATGTTGCCTTGCCAAATGCTTTAATCTCAGTAGTACCGGCTGCTGCTTTATAAAAAGGCACCAAGCGATCAATTATTTCATCAAGATGACCTCGAGTAAGTTCACCCCTTGCCATTACCCGCCCCATCATCTGTTCTTCTGGCATTCGCGCCATTCTTATTCCGTATTCCACAACTTCGCCACTACCATTCAGGCAGTAGCTATCTCCATCTTTATTGACGGTGACCAGTGCTTCATACAGGTCAGGACAGAGTCTGCGGTTTAGCTGCAGTTCCTGTTCACAGTAATATTTCCTTTTTTCAAGTGTGGAAAAGTTGAGGAATCCAAAATCCACAGGTTTCTTCCATTTATACACATAATCTCCCGCGAGCAGGACAAAAGAAATATGAGTCTGAACAAGTGAAATACCAGCAGCAGCGTGCGGATAACTCTCTCCCTGTTGTAAATATTGAATATAGGACGGAAGCTTTACATCGCTCATCGAACAAACTCCTTAAAGTGAATAATTATTATGCGAAACTTTACCTTGTTTTGATATCGTGATACCTTAAACTCTTCGTCTATAACTTTCCACTTTAAACTGGTATCAAATGAATCAGGACAGCATAGAAAAACTTCTCACCGGCGTACAACAGGGAGATTGTTCCGTTGAGCAGGCACTGCACAAACTCCGTCATATGCCGGGGCAATTTATCAAGGATGCCTGCATAGATCACCACCGGAACCTTCGAACCGGCATCCCGGAAGTGATTTATGGGGAATCAAAGAGCAGTGAACAGATCATTACTATTGCAGAGACATTTCTGCAGCAGCAAACTCTTTTTCTCGCCACCCGCATTGATCCTGTAAAGGCTCGTCTTATTCAAAAAGCCCTTCCGGAAATCATCTATCATGAACCTGCGAGGATGCTTTCCTGTAATATGCAAAAACCAAACCCTGCATATATACGTGGAAATATAGTCATTCTTTGCGCTGGGACTTCAGATATTCCAGTGGCAGAAGAAGCACGGATCACAGCTACAGCTATCGGTAACCCGGTTACCAGCCATTATGATGCCGGTGTTGCAGGTCTCCATCGCCTGTTCAGCCAGCAGGAAACCCTTACATCCGCTTCTGTAATCATTGTGGTGGCTGGAATGGAAGGAGCTTTGCCCAGTGTGGTGAGCGGAATGTGCAGCTGCCCTGTTGTGGCCGTGCCAACCTCGATTGGATATGGTACAAGTTTTGGTGGTATTTCCGCACTGTTAGGGATGCTCAACAGTTGTGCACCAGGCCTTGCTGTGGTGAATATTGACAATGGATTTGGAGCTGCTTGTCATGCATCTGCCATTAACAGAAAAAATGGATCAGAAACCTTGCAAGATTCAGGCAGTACAGTATAATCACCTAGCTTTATCCAAATAAAATTCTCACTAACGCAGGTAAACTGCAGGTAAGTGCCTCGTTGCTATTTGTAACATCTTAATATTGTTTCACTCTCATATATCTTGATTTTTATTGCGGGAATTATGGAGTAAGGTACTAAAATCAAACAGTAGTTTTTTCCAGGAACTTGAATGAACACATCACTAAAAGTCAAAATTTCTGCGCTTATTTTTATAATAGCGCTCTCTGTGGTTACCATTATTCCCTCTTTTTACAGTTCCACTCCGGATTGGTGGAAAAAATATATGGCACCGGAAGGGTTACGGTTAGGGCTTGATCTCCAGGGTGGAATGCATCTTGTCCTCAAGGTTAACCTCGACAAAGCTGAGGAAGACTCGCTCGAGCTTGCTGCCAATGAGCTGAAAGACCTCCTCAAAGAGCAGGGAATAAGTGCAGTTCGAACAAAATCCGATACGGGCGTTGTTCTTTTTACCCTGCCCAACTCCAGCGCTGTAGATACTGTAAACACAGTGGTCAAGGACAGTTTTCCTGAGATAAATATAAAGGTTGATGCCAAAGAGGGTTCATTTCCCAAAATTACCGTCACACTTAAGAGTTCTGAAATTGATTTTATTCGTACCCATGCAGTGGAACAATCCCTTGAGATCATAAGAAACAGGATTGATCAATTTGGTGTGGCAGAACCCGTTATTATCAGGCAGGGAGAGGCAGAAATTGTCGTCCAGCTTCCTGGTGTCAAAGACCCCAAACGAGCGCTCAAACTCCTTGGTGACACGGCCCAGCTTGAATTTAAAAATGTAGCAGATTCAGCAGGAATCAACATCGGCCTTCTTGCAGAAGAATCACGTACAGCCGGCCAGTGGAACGGCATATGGTCCAATCACGAAGAACTCGCAAAACTGAATCGTGCTCTCCAAAATAGGCTGCCTGAAAATACTAAAATCTATATAGAAAAAGATACAGATAACAAAACGGGGAAAGAAATCATCCGTCCCATACTTCTCAATCAGCAGATTATGATGACAGGAGAGATGGTTAAAAATGCCCAGGTACGGATCTCCAATCAATTCAATGAGCCTTATGTATCAATAGACTTCACTCCAAAGGGTAGCAGAGTATTTGCGAAACTCACCGCAGAAAATGTGGGTAAACGCATGGCCATTGTGCTCGATGATGTGGTTCGTTCAGCCCCTGTAATCAGGGAGAAAATCCTTGGTGGATCAGCGCAAATCAGTGGAAGCTTTACCCACGAAGAAGCAGCGGATCTTGCCATTGTTCTCCGTGTTGGTGCGTTACCTGCTCCTGTTGATATCATCCAGAACATGACAGTAGGGGCAAGTCTTGGTCAGGATTCCATTAATAAAGGAATGACTTCCGGCCTCTTTGGCGCTCTGATTGTTCTTGTTTTCATGGCCATTTATTATAGACTTTCGGGCCTCATTGCCAACGCAGCTCTTATCCTGAACATTCTCTTTCTTTTTACAGGATTGGCCATACTCAATGCAACACTCACACTTCCAGGTATTGCAGGTATTATCCTCTCCATCGGAATGGCAGTTGATGCCAATGTTCTTATTTTTGAGCGTATGCGAGAAGAGTACAGTCTTGGAAAATCCGTTAAATCAAGTGTTGACGGTGGTTTTGGCAAAGCTTTCTGGACCATTGTCGATTCCCAGGTAACAACGCTCATCACAGCCATGGCCCTGTTCATGTTCGGTACCGGCCCCATCAAAGGATTTGCGATCACCCTATCACTTGGTATTGTTTTTAACCTTTTCACCGCTCTCTTCTGCTCCCGATTGATATTTGATACTTTCTACTCCTTCCGCACCTTAAAGAAACTCAACTTTATGCAGTTTACGAAAAAGCCAAATCTTGACTTTATGAGCATACGAAATATCACCTTTGGTGTCTCAGGTGTTCTTGTTGCCATTGGTCTCTTTGCCTTTATCCAGATTGCGATGGGTAATGCCAATATGGGAGTTGATTTTTCCGGTGGTTCTTTACTTCAATATAAAGCAACAAGTGATTTCACCATGGATGAAGTACGAACCGTTTTTGGTGCCAATGATCTCAAAAATGCAAACCTTCAGGAGGTTGAAGGAGAGCATCGACTCATCGTAAAAATTAAAAAATCTGAAGAGGTTGTTGGGGATCTCAGTGAACAAATCACCAAGGTTTTGGACACAAATCTGGCAGAAAAAGGATTTGTCCTTGAAAGCCAGTCTGAGATCGGCTCCTCGGTAAGTGCTGTATTACGGAACAAGGCCATTCAGGCCATCTTCATTTCACTGTTTGGTGTTATTATTTATCTTGCCATGCGTTTTGATATTCGCTTTGGTCTTGCTGCTGCTGTTGCCACCTTCCATGATGTTATTGTGGTGCTAGGTATCTGCTGGCTCCTGGACGTTGAGATAACCCTGCTCATTGTAACGGCACTTCTCACCCTGGCTGGATACTCACTGAATGACTCGGTTGTTATATTTGACCGTATTCGTGAGAACATGCAAAAGTCTGATGAACACAGCCTGCTGCAACAGATCAACAAAAGTATCAATGAAGTCATGGGGCGTACAATCGTCACATCACTGACCACTGCCATGGTTCTTGTGGCCCTCTTCTTCTTTGGTGGATCAGTTATACATGGTTTTTCCCTGGCACTGCTCCTTGGTGTAATAGTTGGTACTTATTCCTCGATTTTTATCGCAAGCCCAGTGCTCAGCCTGTGGCCTGCAAAGAAGAACTAGAAGAATGGATCAGCTACAACTTCCGGAAAATGTCAGCAGGATACAGGACGGTGAAGCTTTCGTTTTCTCATGCCATCCAAAAGTGGATTGTTTCACCGACTGCTGCAGACAGCTTGAGCTTGCACTCACACCATATGATGTCCTGCGCCTGAAACAGGAGACAAAACTTGATTCCAGAGATTTCCTCGACCAATATGTAATCCAGGAGCAGGAAAAAGGAGATGTCTTTCCAAGATTTTATCTTACAATGATAGATGATGGGCAGGCATCCTGTGTCTTTGTCGCAAAAACAGGCTGTACGGTCTATCCCGGACGCCCCGGGGCATGTAGAGCATACCCCATGGGTAGAGCTGCCATGCGTAAGGATAATAATCAAATCGAAGAATTTTTTGTTCTTTTAAAAGAACCTCACTGCCACGGATTTCAGGAACAGGAAGAACAAACAACAGAACGATACAGCAAGGGGCAGGGGCTACCAATCTATAACAAGTTTAATGATAAGGTTGCAGCTCTGCTACAACATGAAAAGATCCGCCAGGGTATGCAACTCACTAAAAAGCAGGTCGAATTCTTTATCCTGGCCCTTTATGACCTTGACTCCTTCCGCAAACAGCTAGATGAAGAGGAATTGCCAAACCAAGATGCTTATTCTTCAAAAATAGAGGCATGTAAGGACGATGAACAGCTCCTCCTTTTTGGGATTGACTGGCTCCATGGGATACTTTTCCAACAATGAAACTAAAACTTGTTATATTTGATTGTGACGGGGTAATGTTTGACTCCAAATTCGCAAATCAGACCTATTACAATTACCTGCTGCAACATTTTGGCTACCCCAATATGGATGCCGATGAGTTGGAATTCATCCACATGCATAATGTGAACGACTCAACTATCCATATCTTTCGCCATTACCCTGATCAAAACCTTCAGGAAGTTGACCTGTTTCGACAAAAAATAGGATATGCTCCATTTTTAAAACATATGAAAATGGAAGAAGATCTTATTCAATTTCTCGATATCTGCACACCACGTTACCAACTGGCTGTTTCCACCAATCGAACCAATACCATGGAAGCGATTCTGGAAATTTTCAACCTAAATGATTATTTTGTAAAAGTGATGACAGCTGAGAATGCAAAAAGGCCAAAACCTGCGCCCGATGCACTGCTCGAGATATTAGAACATTGTAAGTGTGAAGCAGATGAGGCAATTTATATTGGTGATTCCATCATTGACCGTGAGCATTCCTCAGGGTGTGGTATGCGCCTAATAGGCTTTAAGAATGAAAAACTTCCAGCAGAATATCATGTAAGCAGTTTTATGGAGATCCTTCAACTACCACCTTTTCAGGGTTAAGATTCAATCCAGCAGGATCCTATAAATGGTTCCAGGAGGTGTAGATTTTAACGAAATCAACTATGATGGCGTCGTAAAAACTCTTCATCTGCTTCGTTGCTACATTTTTTATTTAATTTCAACGTACCTTAGTACGCTGAAATTAAATAAAAAATGTGCGCCGCATGGGATCAGTTACGAACCATCACCAGATTCGTCTACTCGCTTTATCCCTTCCATTAACAGCATCATAAAGTCGCCAATTTCAGCGGCTTTCATTTCTTCAGGAGAAAGCCCGGTGGTAAACTTATAACGCCCTTCTTTTTCTTTTAGCATATCAAAAATGGCGGCCTGGCTCGTTTCTTTCCCATAGAAGGCATTGATAACACATCCCTCACGAAAAGAGACCTTAGCCTCTCCCTTGGGCAACTCAAGGCTGAGTACCCCGGTTTTCTGATTCATATGAAAAATCTGAAACAATTCGGCGGGGGGCATTTCAGCGATCCAACCGCTCATGCATGCATCAAAGGTGTCAAAGTGACTGGCATTGGACTTAGTTAAGCGTTGAACCAGAAGCTTGGACATAAATATCTGTAATTCGGGAATAGTGTCAAGAAGTTTACTAAAAGCATCGCCCGAGATAGACAGCACCTCAGAATCCGACAAAGTTTGCACATCGGCACCAGCCGCATCTCCGCCAAGATAACTCATCTCACCACAGATATCGCCTGCACCAAGTGTTGCAATCACCAGTGAGCCATCTTTCACCACAACTTCCCCTGACAGGATCAGATAGAGATACAGGCAGTTCTGTCCTTTGCTTATAAAAGTGGAATTGGCGGGTAAGTGCTCTTTTCGGAAACAATGTACAACTCGGGAAATATCTGATTCCGGAATCACTTTAATAAAAGGGAAATCACGAATAATTGAAAATAGTGCTTCACCTTCAGGATCAAGAGGCGAAGCAGAATCAATCAAACCATCGAGCCTGGCCTGTTGTTCAGTAATGTGATCAAATTTAATCAAACCGGTACACCCGCTGCAACTGTATGTCTTTTTATCAACACCACTTTGCCCTGCAGCGTTATCAAGAAGGCTAAAGAGTAAATTGGTCATTTCCCGAACAAGAATCAAGCAAGTCGGTTTATTCTCAGGACACGATAATGCCTTGTCAGAAAGAGTAAGCAGTTCACCCCGTTCATACAAAGGACAATTATTATCTGTGATAATTTTAAAAAAAAGCTTAAACGGTTTCATTACCTCTTACGTTACCACAAACTTCCTCTACTTAATGAGAAAATAATTATTTTTTATAATATCAACAAATATTTTATTTTAACAAAAGTTACTGCTATACTGAGGATATCTGTGGTATATGGTTTGACTCAATAACTATATTTTGTTAGCCTTGAAGTGTCTTTTTAAATGAGCCAGTAATCCGCTATGAACAAATCCAACAACCAACTCGAAACTGTCCTGCAGGAAGTAAGCGATTACTTTGCCAATACTCCGCGTATCACTGTCATTCCCAAAGAGGGTAGCCCACCAGATCAGTACCAGATATCATACCAGATCACTGGTATTTGTAAAGATAGTGAAGGGGATATTTATTCCTGTGACAATCATGTCATATCCATTTCTCTTCCTTTTGGATTCCCCCATTTTCCTCCAAACTGTTTACCGGAGAGCCCCACTTTTCATCCAGACTTTGATTCTTCTGCCATATGTATCGGTGATGCCTGGGAGGCCGATAAATCCATAGTAAAACTTATCCTTCACATTGGGAGAATGGTTTCCGGCGAAATCTTTTCCAAAAACAACGCATTTAATAGCGAAGCTGCGGAATGGTACAATGCAAATCCTGATCAACTTCCTTTCGACAGTACTGATTTCACTGAACAGGAAGCATCAGCTTCAATAAAAGAAGAACCAGTACCTGAAAGTATCGACACACTAGACGATGATGACTTCGGCAGTTCCTTCTCTTTAGAAAAAGACTCTCCCTCGTCTGCCACTGTCGACACAGATCGCTTACGCATTATTGCCAAGCAGAAACGCTTCCAGGCTCTTTCGCGCGAACTGAATAAAATCAAAGAACAATTTGAGGGACGAACAGAACTTGAGGAACAGGCACAATCTTCCATGGACAGGGCCATGGAATTATTTCAAGAAGCTGATAAACTCGAACACCAGGGGGAACAACAGCAAGCCTTAGATAAATATAACAGTGTTGAGCAAATTGTTTCAGATTACCCCATGCTTCAAGAGGCAAAAGAAAGGGTACAGCAGGCCTTTGATCTTCTTGGGGATTGGGTAAATGGTAATGCGAGTGATCCTGAAGAAAGTAAGAGTGCTGAAGCCACTACAGATCCAAATGTTTCAGCTGACTCAGCCCCCCGAAAAATAGAAAAAAGAACATTTTTTGAAGACAAAAAAGCAGTTAGTAAAAAACTGTTCCTTTTTGCTTTAGGGGGTGGTTC
>CAMZLK010000029.1 GCA_947311475.1 uncultured Desulfocapsa sp. | reverse complement strand
TGACACGAACAAAAGGTTTGATTATATTGACGACCTCGTCGCGGGTTATCCCGCACGGCTCATTTGAGTTTTACTGAGCTGTACCGATCCTTGAAAACTGAATAACAATACAAAGTTTGCCCATGTGATATATAAATACATCACGGTTGGGCCCGTTTGCTTTTGTATTGTTATTCAGTTTTCAAGGATCGGTACAGCTCAGTTAAACTCAAATGAGCCGTGCGGGATAACCCGCGACGAGGTCGTCAATATAATCAAACCTTTTGTTCGTGTCAACTATAAAATTGACTCGCCTTGTCGATTGTTGGGGAAAGCTTACTTCATGCTCTCCCTCACTCAGCGACCGCGGCAAACTACCCAATTGATGATGGGCTGTCAATGGAAATTTGCCTGTTATTTGAAAAGAATTACTTTGTTTTTTTAAGGTATTGAAAAGACAGCAGTTTCTTAACTGAACAAAATATACTTTGCAGAAGTAAAAAGCAATGCAGCGGCAAGAATGCTTTTAATAATCTTTGCTGGAAAATACCTTTGGGCCCTTGCACCAAGATAAATCCCAACAACGCCACCAAGGCCAAAGAGGAGCCCGAGGCGGTAATCCGGTGCAACATGCTGTGTTGCTGCCAGTGATGATGTGGAGAGTAACTGGAAAACCACAACGCCAATGGTCGATGTGATAAACGTGCCCATGAGACTGGCACCCGCCACGGTATGAATGGGAAGTTTGTAAATTGTGACAAAGAATGGTGCAATGATAGCACCACCTCCAATCCCATAAATTCCACCAATGAGGCCGACTATCAAGCTTAAACAGATAACAGACAGTGTACTTATCTGATAATCCTTACCATTGAAAGTGTATTGCAAATATTTTAAGTTGACTCGTGCATTTGTTATGGTGAATTCTGTTGGCGTGTTTTCTTTTTTAGCTGCAGGTGTCTTTTTGAAAAGGTCAAGGCAAAGCTTTACACCTATGTATAATAGAACCAAACCCACAAAAATCTTAAATGCTTCAGGAGACGGAAGGTAAATAATTCGAATGAGTACGCCGGAAATGACGCCGGGCAGGGTGCCTATGACAACTAGCCATGTGAGCGGCCAGAGCATTCGACCCTCTTTAATAAATCGGTAGATTCCCCCAGGGATGGCTATAATATTGAACAGATGGTTGGTGCTGCTTACAGCCGGGCTGTTGAAACCCAGGATTGAAACCTGGAAGGGCAATAAAAGAAACGCTCCGGAAACACCTGCCATGGAGGTGAAGAAAGAAATTACACATGCAACAAGTGGTGGAATAAATGGAGAAAGCTCAATGTCTGCCACCGGAAAATACATGTGCCCCTCCTTTTTTTTATTCGTTAACCCATTTTTCGAGGGTTGCGATGATCTTCTTTGCCTGATCAGCGCTTGAGATGTTGAATTTGGATTTTGGAAGATATTCTCCATTACGCTTTTGATAGCGTCTGATAGTGAACATTTCTTTGGCAAATTCATTTTTTGCCCGACTCCAGTTTTGATATCTGAAGATGATTGTGGCCCATGCACCTTTTGTGAGAATGTCTTTGTCCAGTTCCTTGACAAGAACCTGATCGTCTTCTTCGTACTGTATGGTTATTTCGTTAACATCGCTGGCCATTGTTTACTCCGAGGCTGGTTGAATAGTATTATGATAAATTTTATCGTGGCTATGCAAACATATCCTGAATGAAAAAGAAAGGAGGAAAGTATACTAGCTCCGCTTTCCTCCTTTTGATTGAGGTGATTTACTTCAGAACAAAGGTAATATTGTCATTGTTTACCGTTGCTTCAATGCTGCTTCCTTCCGGGAAATTTCCTTCCAGGAGTTCCATTGCCAAAGGGTCTTCCAAATGGCGCTGGATAGCTCTTTTCAGTGGTCTTGCCCCAAAAAGCGGATTGTAACCACTGTCCACCAGATAGTTCTTGGTGTTGTCTGTGATTGTAAGAGAAATCTTTTTCGTCTGTAATCTTTCCTTTAATCGTTTTAGTTGGATGTCGATGATTCCTGACATATCCTCCTTGGAAAGACTGTGAAAAATAATTGTTTCATCTATACGGTTTAGAAATTCCGGTTTGAATTGCTGGTGAAGGATTTCCTCAATCTGGTTTTTAATGTTTTCATCGCTTTCCTGATTTTCAGCCATTTTCATGATCAAGTCACTCCCCAGGTTGGAAGTCATGATCATAATGGTGTTCCTGAAATCAACGGTTCTGCCTTTACCATCGGTCATTCGGCCGTCATCAAGTACCTGTAGCAGTACATTGAAAACATCCGGGTGTGCCTTTTCGATTTCATCAAGCAGAATTACAGCATAAGGCCGCCTGCGCACAGCTTCGGTGAGGTAACCGCCTTCATCGTAACCAACATATCCTGGGGGCGCTCCGATGAGTCGTGCCACAGAATGTTTTTCCATGAATTCAGACATGTCGATTCGGATCATGGCTTGTTCTGAATCAAAAAGGAAATCAGCAAGACTTCGGGCGAGTTCGGTTTTCCCAACACCTGTCGGGCCAAGAAAAATAAAGGAACCTAAAGGTCTGTCGGGATCCTGGAGCCCGGCACGTGCACGTCTGACAGCATTTGATACAGACTGGATGGCCTCTTTTTGACCGATTACACGTTTTGCCAATTGTTCTTCTGCATGAACCAGTTTGTCTTTTTCGCCTTCAAGTAGCCGATCAACCGGTATGCCAGTCCATTTTGCAACCACTGCGGCAATATCCTCGCTTCCTACTTCTTCTTTAAGCATCTGGCTTTTCGCCTGTATTTCGTGGAGTTTGGCGTTGGCGTTATCCAGTTTTGTCTGCAGTTCTACAATCTTACCGTATCGAATTTCTGCAGCATGGCTCAAGTTTCCTTCTCGTTCCGCCTTCTGCTCTTCTATTCTGGCTTCATCTATATCGGTTTTGATTTGACGAATTGATTGTATCATATCGCGTTCAACGGTCCATTGTCCTTTGAGGGATGTGAGCTCATCGTTTAGTTCGCCAAGTTCCTTGTTTACCTCTTTTAACCGTTCTTTTGAGGCCTTGTCTTTTTCTCTTTTCAGGGCTTCGGTTTCAATCTTCAGTTTAATTTTAATGCGTTCCAGATTGTCGATCTCAGCTGGCATTGAATCAATTTCTATACGTAGCTTTGAGGCGGCTTCATCTATTAGATCGATTGCTTTGTCCGGCAGGAAACGGTCAGTTATGTATCTGCTTGATAAGATTACCGCAGCAACAGTTGCAGCATCCTGAATACGGACACCGTGATGAAGCTCGTATTTTTCCTTTATGCCTCGAAGGATGGAGATGGTGTCCTCTTCATTGGGTTCCTGAACAAGAACAGGCTGGAATCTACGCTCCAGGGCCGCATCTTTTTCAATATATTTTCGGTATTCATCAAGAGTTGTAGCACCAATACAGTGCAGATCGCCTCGAGCAAGGGCAGGTTTCAGCATATTTGAGGCATCCATTGAACCTTCTGCAGCCCCCGCCCCAACAAGGGTATGGATTTCATCAATGAAGAGGATAATTTCACCGGCACGCTTTTCAACTTCCTTAAGGACAGCCTTCAGCCTGTCTTCAAATTCGCCTCTGTATTTTGCCCCGGCAATTAATGATCCAAGGTCAAGGGATACAACCTGTTTTCCTTCAAGGGTGGCGGGGATATCACCATTGACGATCCGAAGTGCCAACCCCTCTGCAATGGCAGTTTTACCAACTCCCGGTTCGCCAATTAAGATTGGGTTGTTTTTAGTGCGCCGTGACAGCACCTGGATAATTCTTCGGATTTCTTCATCTCTTCCAATTACAGGATCAAGCTTTCCCTGTCTTGCCACATCGGTCAGGTTACGGGCATATTTTTCAAGGGCCTGGTATTTTTCTTCGGGATATTGATCGGTAACACGCTGGTTGCCGCGAATGCTGGTCAGTGCTTTCAGAAAGCTTTTTTCGTTAATACCAAGTTGTTGGAGTCTTTTTGCACTGTTTGATTTTCTGTCTTTGATGATTGTAAGAAACAGGTGCTCCTGACTAACGAAATCATCCTGCATCTGGTTGGCAGTTTTAAAAGAGTCGTCTACAATCCTCCGTAAATCATTTGACAGGTATGCCTGTCCTGCTCCACTGCCACTAACCTGAGGGATATTCTCGATGAGCTTAGTGGCTTCCATAAGAACCGTTGAAGGCTCTATACCCATCTTTTGAAGCACTGGGACAACTACACCTTCAGGTTGCTCCAGGATGGCTTTCACCAGGTGAGCAGTTTTTATCTCCTGGTTGTTGTTGCTTTGGGCAATCTGTTGAGCTGCCTGGATGGCTTCCTGGGATTTTATAGTTAATTTGTCGAATTGCATTGTTTCTCCCCCTTTTTTGTTATTTACAAAAATATTGTAAAACCGGATAACTGGATCCAGTATTGTTTTTAACTGAGAATACTTTTAAGGATGAAAAATGGGCGTGTCAAGTTTTTGGCAAGATATTTGCAATGGAAAAACAAAGAGGGTGGAAGATCAGAAACGAACAGGGGGGGATAAAAAAAAGTGGTAAATCCCGATTCAGGAATTTACCACTTGGTAAAATAGGTTGATATCAGCCGCAACCGCCTGAACCACAGGATCCAGAACTGCAACCGCCACCACCACCGATGGAGTTGGTGGAAGTAATTCCAAATCCTGATCGCGGTCCTGCATCAATAAATTCAACCTTGATGGCACCGCAGGTATTCATCAAACCTTCTTCAACCAGAAATGTAAGGTCATCCTGGTCATAAACTTTATCGTTATCTTTTGGCTCATCCAGAGCCAAGCCCAATGAAGGGCCAGCTCAGCCGCCTTGCATCAAGGCAATACGCAGTGCAGAACTGATATTGTTCTGCTCCAAATATTCCTTAAGTTTTTCAACCGCCTGGTCTGTTACTGTGAAATCAGACATGAAATCCTCCTTTAAAAATAAAAAAAATTAACAAAGGTAAAACCTTTGAATCGTTTGCCGGTTTGTTATGGTAATAATCTTTCTGATATTAAATATGATGGGCTCGTAAAAACTCTTCATCTTCTTTGTTACTGCAGATTTCTTATTTTTTCAATGTACCTTAGTACGCCGAAAAGATAAGAAATTTCCATGCCTCGAATATGAAGGTTTTCGAAGTCTACGCTTATCTCCAAGTCCATCCTGTTTTTGACCTTTTTACAAGCAAGATGGGCTTGTAAAAAACTTCATATCCGAGGCGCAAGAATTTTTACGAGTCCATCAAATATAATTCTTTTCAACATCAATGAAAAATAATATACAACAATAGTAATTCACCAAGAGATGTCAATCTTTGAATGTTAGAAATCATTACTAAATAGAGTCGCAGAACTGGTGAGTGCAGCGCATTCGTAAAGTATTGCAATTGTTTTGTGTTGCAATCTCTATTGTTTACCGTTGGTTTTTGTGCGTTTTATCCAATAAGCGAAGGGAAAGGGTTCATTTTATGAAAAAAATAGTGATCTCAACCGGTGGTGGTGATGCCCCCGGACTGAACGCCGTTATTTATGCTGTTGTCCATGCTTGTTATCGCCGAGGATGGGAAGTATATGGAAGTCGAAACGGTTACAAGGGATTGCTTGATATGGATGAACTTGTTCGTCTGGGGCTTGAAGATGTCGAAGGCATTTACTCCCTGGGTGGGACAATTATTGGCTCCACCAATAAGGGGGATCCCTTTGCCATGCCGGTAGAAAACCTTGCTGGTGAAATTCAGGTTGTAGATGTTTCAGATAAGATTCTTAAGAATTTTCAACGTATGGGGTTTGATTGCCATATTGCCATCGGTGGTGACGGCAGTCTGGAAATAGCGCGTAAGTTTGCGAACAAAGGAATGCCTGTCATTGGAGTTCCCAAAACAATTGATAATGATTTGGAGGCAACTGACAGAACCTTTGGTTTTGATACCGCTGTTGCCACCGCTACAGAAGCATTGGATAAGCTGCATTCAACAGCGAAATCCCATGATCGGGTAATGGTGGTTGAAGTGATGGGGCGAGATGCTGGCTGGATTGCCTTATATTCCGGAATATCTGGTGGTGCAGATGCCATTCTGATCCCTGAGATCCCCTTTGACATAGGGAAGGTTTGTGACAAGATTATGGATAATGCCCTTCACGAAAAGGACTATGCAATCATAGTGGTTGCAGAGGGGGCAATGGCCCTGGGTGGCGAAGTCGTTAGTAAAGGTAACGGTGAACTGGGGCGCAGTGAAGTACTCCTTGGAGGGATTGGAGAATGGGTCGCATCTGAAATACGAGAAAAAACCGAAAAGGATACCAGGTCACTTGTTCTTGGTCATTTGCAGCGTGGAGGATCCCCAACCACTTTTGATCGTTTGCTTGCCATGCGTTTTGGCGCAGCTGCGGTACGCCTTGTTGAAAAAGGCATCTTTGGCCATATGGTGGCTTTGGTCTCTCCCCATATGAGCTCTGTAGCCCTTGAAATTGCCGTGAAGTCCAGAAGAAAGGTGGATATGAAAAACGACAAGGTTTTTACTGCAAGAGAAATCGGTATATGTTTAGGCGATTAGAAAGCAAAATAATAAAATCTGCTAACAAACTGAAATTTTGACGAATGGGAACAGGCGAAGAAAATAGCAATCTTTTTTTACGAGTTTTTGACAGGCTGTCTGCTCATTATGGTCCGCAAAATTGGTGGCCCGGCGAAAGCAACCTGGAAATCATGGTGGGAGCAGTCTTAACGCAGAATACGAACTGGATAAATGTGGAAAAAGCCATCGCTAATCTTAAGAAGGGTGATCAACTCTCCTTTTCCTGTCTCCAGAGTATGCCGGTCAAAGAGTTGGCAGAGTACATTCGACCGGCTGGTTATTACAATATCAAGGCTCAACGGTTAAAAAACCTGTTTCAAATGATAGCAGATAAGTACGAGGGAGAGATTTCTTTTCTGTTTGAGGACAGTCTTGATGGATCCCGGGAAAATTTATTACGGGTCAAAGGAGTGGGACCTGAAACTGCAGACGCAATTCTCCTCTATGCTGCAAAAAAGCCTGCCTTTGTGATAGATACCTACACTCACAGGGTTTTCTCCCGTCATCAACTCGTTGAGGAAGACACCGACTATTATAGCCTGCAGCAGGAATTTTTAGATAGCCTACCGGAAGATGTGTCACTCTTTAATGAGTTTCACGCCTTAATTGTTGCAGTGGCCAAGGAGTTTTGCAAGAAGAAAAAACCCCGTTGCAGCAATTGCCCGCTGCAACGGGTAGAGGAGAAGTAGCCTGCACATACAGGCCGAGGGGAAGGTTGTGCGCAAGGCAGTTTATACCTTGATGTTTATTAGACTCTCGGTCATCTCATCTGCTGTCTGTAAAGTTTTTAAATTCGCCTGATAAAAACGGCTGTTTAGTTGTGATTCCGGCAACTCTTCTGCCAGATCAACATTTGAAAGTTCTACAAATTCAGAGCCTTCATTCGTTTCCTCAGGCCTCATCATTCCGGGGCTGTCCACTGTCTCCACAGTCGCCTTAACCCCCTGGGAGGCTTGGTTTGATAGCGTTACACGCGTTTTTTTGTATCCTTCCGAGGAGGCATTGGCAATGTTATTGGCGTTTGAATTTATTTTTGTGCCAAATACCTGGAGTCCTGAGACTGCAGAATTAACAGCTGGTATCATTGCATCACCGTAAAAAAGGGGGATCTTAAATATTTATTTGAAGTCGTTGATATGATCAATGCGAAAATAGTGCCATTGTTGAATAATAATTCTTGAAACTGTGTGGGTGTGTAGATGTGTCGTGTTTTCAGTGACATGTCTTTGTGTTATGGTTTTGTCTGCAGGGAGGGGTGGGACACTTGAATTACCGGAATGTGTTACTGGTTACTTTTTTGTTCCTGGTAGTGGTGGCGGGTTGCGGATATTGTATTGGTAAATGGCGCACACGTTTGGTTTGATTTCAGCGTACCAAGGTACGTTGAAATTAAACCAAAAATGCAGCAGTGAAGCAGCTGAAAAGATGTTACGATGCCATCAGCTAATACTCTATGCCACAGGACAGGCTGGAGCTTTATGGTTAGCGAACAGTCACCCGGTAATCATCAAAATAAATGACGCTATCAGCTTTAGTCCACAATCCAACTCTTCCCGATACGGAATCAGGTAATCGGTGAGCAAGATACTGTTTGCCATTCACAAATCCTTTGATAAGGTTACCATCCACTGTAAGCTTTAATGTGTGCCATTTATGGCTGGGGGTTTTTACATTTCGAACCCAGCTGACAGAACTTCTTTTGCCATGTTTGTAGCGCCACAGTACCAGGTTGTTTTCCAGGGGGTTTGCGCGAATTGCGTAATAGTCCCCGTTGGGTTTTAGATCAAACAAAATACCTGCACCCTGATCTATTCTTCCTGCAACTCCTTTAAAGCGTACAGCGATTTCACCATTCTCGAAATTATCCACATTCGCAGCCACTGCAAAGGGGTAGTAGGCATAGGCTGTAACATTATCAAGGAATTCAGCGTAACGCTCGCCGTATAGGGCTTTGGCTTTGTCGGCAAGACCTGCTGACGCAATACCTCGTTTCCATTTGCGGCCATCAACAACGAGAACAGTGTTGTCGGTGTCACTTCCTATTATCCAGTTTCCAACTGCCGGAGTGAATGTTTGCGGGTGTGAACCTACTATTTCACCGGAAAAGTCATAGAAATTTGGATCTTTGTTGGCTTTTGTTACTGGCTTTTCTGTATCTGCAGCCATTGCCACAGAAACGAGACTGATTGTTTTTGTATATGATGGAGGGAGATATTCCAGTTCGGCAGGGGATGATGCAGGGGAGTGGGAATTTTTGTAGACATAAATACTAAGTATTGACAGCGCCAGAACGGTACAGGTGATAAATGTTGTTTTTCGTCTCATATTGTTTGCTCCATTTTATTATAATCTTACCATATTCCTTTGCGACCATAGATACCAGCGCATAAAAAAAGCAAAGGCAGAAATATATAAAACCACCATCTGCTGCCCGTTGCATTAACAATATGCGGGTGCCCCTGATAAGTTGGTAAAGAATCGGAAACTACCTGCAGGCCTGCCAGTTTGTAAATGATAGGCAGAATCTCGTTTTTACTGTTTGAATAACTCTGCTCGTGCTGCCCGTCATACTCATATTCCATGATTCCGTAGTTGTCATCCTCAGACGCACTGAATAAACCCTTTTGCCTGGATTGTTTATATTCGATCCTTAGTTGAGGTAAGCTTCGTCTCAGCTTGGCCAGAATGTTGTTTTCCATGTCAAGTAATCGGCTGTCCTGTGGGTCAAGGTGGATTGTGATGGTCAGCTGCTTTTGTACTTTTTTCAAGGCTCGGGTCTCTGCAGGACTAAAGGAGTGCCTCCTGTTTTCAGTAACATCCAGGTAACGTGGTGTAAAAGATGCGCTTGAAACAACAAAGCCCAATAGGAGTATGGTGATAAATGATTTGCCCATTTTTGAGAATAATTGATATCCCGGGTGAAGCCAGATGACGGTCAACAGAAAAAACAGTGACGCAAGGGAGAGGAAAGAGATAATATAATTTGTTGCGAGCAAGCCATTTTCAAACTGCCGTAACATTCCTGTCAAAGATACGCTACCCAATACTTTGAGAATGCCACTTTGCCCACTTGCAGCAAAATCAATAACCCATGAACCCAGTGTAACCGCGAGGCAAAACATGGCAGCTGTTGGCAGGGAATCACTTATTGTGGCCGCAAACATGGCAATACTGATAACCGTTAATGAGTAGAGTCCATGTCCTGCAAGTAAGGTGGTGATTTCAGGTGCTGATAAATGCCCCCCCCAATACTGCCACAGAAGAATCGTTGAAAATGCAGGTATCAGACTTGTCAGCCAGACGAGGCCCATGGCAGTGATCTTCAATCCACACAGTGTGAGGGGGGATAGTGGAAGTTGCAGCAACAGTTTGAGTGTACCGTTTTGCTTATCAAGGCCAATGAGTCGAATGGCGACAAAAGGCATTAACAGCGTCTGGGTCAGGTAATAGGCGCCAAAGGTGGGAACAAAAATCCCTTCCAAAGGGCTCATGCCACTGGCCATATCAGGAAATGATAAAGCTGTGCGGCTGGCCTGACTGAACAAATCAACAGCTTGAATAAAACTATAGCCCACCAGTAATGACACAATAATAAGCATGACCCACAGAGCAGGGGCCACCAGCAGGCTACGGATTTCCTGAAAAAGAATAAGAACTGCAAGTTGATATCTGGAGGGGGGCTCAGGTAATGGCAAGAAACACCTCCTCAAGGGATGCATCAGCGTTGAGGTCTTTCTGAATGCGCAACTCGTCAAGTGTGCCAATTGCCAGTAGTTTCCCCTGATCCAGGAGCAAAAAGCGATCACATATTTTTTCAGCTTCACTAAGTTGGTGGATGGACAGGATCATGGTGCGATCCTTCCTGTATTCACGCAGCAGCTCCATGACAGCAAGAGATTGCCGAAGGTCAAACCCGTCGAACGGTTCATCAAGCATCAGTAATGGTTGCTTGCTAAGCAGAGCGATGGCGAGGAGTACCCTGCGTCGATAGCCTTTTGACAGGGCACTGAGCGGTTTGTTCAGTATGGGGAAAAGTTCCAGTCTGTCCACCAGATGATCAAGGTCATTTTTCTTTACGCCATGCATTCTCTGGAAAAATGATAGTGTGGTTGAAGTGCGCTGGTCGACAAAGGGAAGTATATCATCCGGCTGGTACCAGAGAACCTGCTTTCGTTTTCTTAGTGAAAGTGCTTTTCCCTGCCACATGATGGTACCGGATTCAGTTGGTAACAGGCCTGTGATACATTCAAGCAGAGTTGACTTTCCGGAGCCATTTGGCCCGATAAGCCCCAGAATCTCACCGGGGAAGACATCAAAGGAGACATCGGATAAGGCCTTGTATGTGCCAAATGTTTTAGTCATACCGATAACACTTAGGTCATGATTGGAAGATCCTTTATTCATGTTTTGACTCGTGTGAGAGAAATAGCTTGCAAATGGATTGGATAAGTTTTGTTTCTTTTGATTGCAGTTGTAGCCTCCCAAAGAATTGTCTGATGTTTCGCATGTAATATTCGTGACTTGTTTTCTGTAAAAAGTCGATATTTTCCAGACTGTTTTCCATGTACTCATACATATTTTCTATTTCATACGATGATGCAAGTTTAGGGTTTGGGGTGATATCTTTTTGTTCATGAACCAAGGCATGAAATATTTCATAGCAATGGATAGCCACAGCTTGAGCAAGATTTAAAGAAGAAAAATCAGCCGTTGGAATGGCTGAACGAAACTGACAATATTTAAGATCATCATTGGTGAGGCCACGATCCTCTGCGCCAAAGAGGAATGCGATCTGGTTTTCTGGCAGCATGGGTAAGATGATCTTCGTAATTTCCCGTGGGCTATTTCCTTGTGTTCTGTGTCTTCCTTTTCTGGCTGTAGTTCCTATTGCCAGAGAAAAAGGTTTCAGTGCATCTCTCAATTCTTCATGGAACTCCATGGAATCTATGAGGTGCGCGGCATTGTGGGTAGCAAGTTTAATCATTAACTTATGGTCAGGATATTCTTTTGCCACAACTATTAATCGAGTGATCCCCATATTCCACGCAGCTCGTGCAGCAGATCCAATATTTTCCGGATATTTTGGGTTTACCAGAACAATTGCTATGTTCTTTAAGAGGTGTTGATTATGAGACATATTTTTTGAATTGTAAAAGGTGATGGCGTCGTAAAAACTCTTCATCTGCTTCGTTGCTACATTTTTTATTTAGCCATCTTTCAATTGACCTTTTTACGAGCGTATCAAAGGTGATGGATTCGTAAAAAGGTTGAAAACTGGATGGACTTGTAAAAAGGTTGAAAACAAGATGAACTCTACGAACCCATCAACGAAAACAAAACGGCCACAAAACAGAAAATACTGTCCCATGGCCGAAGAGCAACAGTACCGGTCAGCTTTTTGTCACCGGTTCAACTATTGGTCCGGAAATTATTTAGATGTCATTCCTTCTTCAAAAGAAACTCTGCTTAATCGCTCATATTCTGCAACCTGTTGGTCGGGACTTGTGGGCATCAAACGTTTTAAAAGAGGAACAACACCTTTCTCTGATTTCTCAAAAAGAGTTTCTGCTTCTTTGAGGGTGATCTGCCATGCAGGGGCAAAACCGAGTGCTTTTTCAAACATCATGTCGATGGCTGTCTGGTACACATAGTATTGGCGAATTTCTTTACGTCCCGGTTTCTGGTTCAAAGACTGTACGGTGATACGGAGGTTGTCCCGTTCCTGTTTAAGGGATTCTTTTTCCAGCTTTCTGCGTTCGTTTTCTTTGGAGTCAATTTCAAGTTTTGTATGCAGGTGAGTACGTAATCGCATTACTTCCTGTACGAGTTCACGGCGACGCATATATCCGCGAATGAGTATGACAAGGCAAAAGAAGAGCCCCATCCCCAGGCCTTTCGCAAAGGGGTTGGAAAAGAGTGTTGTGAACCAGCTTGCTTCCATATCAGAGAACCTCCATAAAGGAAAACTTTATACTACTTTGTTCTTTCAATTTTTTAGGCGAAATAAGAATCCAGGTCAAGGAGCAAAAAAAACGTATTGCCTCGGGGTTACTCTTTTTCTTCAGCAATTGGGCTGAAATAAATACGGTTTCTGCGGAGGTCAACATCAAGGAGTCCGACGGTGATCAGATCCCCAAGCTGGAAAGATCTTCCACTATGTTTTCCTTTCAGGCGATGATGTTTAGCATCAAAAATATAGTAGTCATCTTTGAGCGTGGTCAGTGAAATACCGCCACTGACAAAGAGATCGAGTAGTTCAACGAAGATGGCTGAGCCGGTTACACCGGAAATAACGGCCTGGAAACTTTCGCCGATCTTGCTGTGCATGTAGCGGACTTTCAATCTGTCGTTCATGTCACGTTCAGCGGTAACCGCAGCTCGTTCACGGGTAGAGAGAAATGCTCCCATTTCAGTGATGGAATGTGTGTTTCCTTTTTTCTTGATCTTTACTTTGGCACTGCGTTGCAGAAATTGCTGCAGAGTTCTGTGGACGGTAAGGTCCGGGTAGCGACGAATTGGTGAGGTGAAGTGGGTGTAATCTGTTGCAGCGAGTCCGAAGTGGCCAACATTTTTCCCGTCATACCTGGCCTGTTGCATGGTTCGCAGCAGGAGATTATTAATAACGTATTCTTTTGGAGAGCCTTTAACCTGCGCAAGAACCTGTCCAAACCAGTCGGGATCCTGCCGAAGGGGAGGAAGGTCTATCCCAAGAGAATGGCCAAAATCAATAAATTCTTTTATCTTTTCAGGGGATGGCTTTTCATGGATACGATAGAGCCCATCAAGATGATTCTCGGTGAAAAGTTCAGCCACTGCTTCGTTTGCAGCAAGCATGAACTCTTCAATCATTTTATGTGCAAAATTTCGTTCTGTACGGCTGATGGTGACTATTTTCCCCTGATCGTCAAGCTCCATAAAAGGTTCCGGTATGGTAAAGCCGATTGATCCGCGTTGTTTTCGCAAATGCATGAGTTCTGTTGCCAGTTCACTTGCCCATTTAAGTGGTGTCAGAAACTCTTTATGTGTACGTCGTACTTCAAGATCGTGATCAGTAAGAATCTGTCGGACGGTGGTGTAGGTAAACCGTTGCGCACTGCAGATGATTGATTTTGCAAATTTTTTATTTTTCAGGTGTCCCTGCTTATCAAAATCAAGAATGGCAGTAAAAGCGTATCTGTCTTCACCCGGAACCAGACTGCAGAGGCCATTTGATAAGCGCTCGGGCAACATGGGAATAACGCGCCCAGGGAAATAAATTGATGTACCGCGAAGGTATGCTTCTTTGTCGAGTTCTGTTCCCGGTTGCACATAGTGGCTGACATCAGCGATGGAGACATAGAGTCGATAACCATTGCGTGTTTTCTGTACACAAATAGCATCATCAAAATCTTTGGCTGTCTCACCATCGATTGTGACGTGCTGAATATCACGAAGATCGAGCCTGTTTTTAGAAGGTGTAATTGTGTCTGATATTGCTTCTGTCTGCGCAATGGTTTTCGCATTGAATTGGTACGGCAGGTTGTGCTTTTCTATGACCAGTCGCATCTGGACGTCCACCGAATCCGGATTTCCAAGGAATTCCAGGAGTCTTCCCTGCTGATATCGGCTGTCATCGCTCTCGCCTTCAAGTTTAACGATGACTGCGTCGCCGTCATGAAGATCCGCAGGGAGTTTTTCCTGGAGGCGGATAGTGAAGGGGTACCTGGTATCTTCCGGGTACACTATGGTTTGATTGGATTGAATACTTACAAAGCCGGCAAGCTGTTCTTTGCCACGTCCAAGAATTGAAATTACTTCTGCTTCGGGACGGCCATCTCTTGTAACTTTAAAGACTCGTATGAGAACCTTGTCACCATGGACAGCAGAACCCATGTTGTTGGGTGAAAGGAAAGGATCTCTGTCATATTTTACAGGTGCAATCCGGGAACTGAGGCCCGTCACAAAGCCAAAACCTTTCGCATTCTGGTCAACAGTTCCCTCTACCAGGCCATGCTTAGGCCCCATACCATATTCTAATTTATTTTTTTGTTTCAGGATTTTCTCACTTGTGAGCCTGAGCAGAAGTTTGTTGAGTGGTTTTCTGGAAGAGAGGGGGAGATCCAGTTGTCTGAATATTTCTTTGTTGTGAAGAGGGGTTCCGGCTTTATAAAGAAGGGTTAAAAGTTGGTGATACAATGTGTTAGACTTTGCCTTGGGAAATTGTTTGTGTGTGTTGCGGGTGCGTCGTTTTGATTTTGTCTTAAAATGAGGTCGTTTTTTTTTATGCATTATGCCTTTTATTCTTCCAGGAGCTTTATATTTTAGTGCAGTTAACAAAAAGAAGATGTATTCTCAAAATCTCCTGGTATCTTGCTACATCTGTAATGTTTGTTTTGTAGGATAGTCACGATTGCTTGAAAAGCAATTGTATTCATGGATCTCTTACCAGATCTTAACAAAAGAACGAGATTTTTGGTTTTTTATGCAGCATATCCCCTTCGATCTTGAATTATATCGTAGCGAGATGCGACAGTTGTTGGGGGCTAACCCCAAAACCCATATTTTTTGGGAAGCTCTCGATTTTGCCACCGATGCCCATGATGATCAATGGCGAAGATCCGGTGAAGCCTACATTATGCATCCCTGTTCCGTCGCTAAAATCCTGGCAGAAGAGATGGATGTGGTGGATCCGGAAATTTTATCTGCAGCTTTACTTCATGATACCGTTGAAGACGTGGAAGAAGTTACCACTGCCCTTGTTGGTGAAAAATTTGGCTCCTATGTGGCTGCAATAGTTGAAGGGTGTACTAAAGTTACTAAAGACTCCACTGATAAGCAGAGCCTAAGTAAAAAAGTACATCAAAAGATTTTCTCCGGGGCAGCGCTGAGACCGGAGGTAATGCTTGTAAAACTTGCAGATCGTCTTCATAATTTACGAACCCTGGCTGCAATGCCAAAACATAAGCGGCAAAAGATCGCAGATGAGACTCTGGATATTTATGCGCCACTGGCCTCGGTTTTTGGATTGTTCAGTCTGAAACGGGAAATGTATAACCTGGCATTAATCTACAAATTCCCCAAACAGGGAGCAAAACTGCTTGGTCAGATACGCAGGTTAAAGAGATCCCCTGAAGCCCTTGAGCTTGAGGCATCACTTGAGCGAAGTGTCAAAGAAGCATGGCTGAATGCTTCGATCGCTACTCGTACCAAAGGACTCTGGGCTTATTATGATACTAAAAATCGTATTTTAAGAAAGCAGATAGATAACCCCCTGGAAATACTTATTATGGTGGATACTCGCCAGTCCTGTTATTCCGTTTTGGGTGTTTTGAATCAGACTTTTCCGCCCATCCCGCGAACCATGCGTGATTTTATTGCAAACCCTAAGCCCACCGGATATCAGGGGTTGCATGTGCGGGCCATTATAAAGGGGACAAAGTACCTCTTTAAAATCCGAACCGAGAATATGGCACGTCGGGCTCAGCGTGGCTTGTTTAAAGACTGGACATCCAAAAGCAGTAATCAGCGACACTTTATAAGGGATATTCAGGAATTGTTTGATGTGATTGGTTCTGGCGAAGCTGGCTCGTATAGAGAGGTGATAGCGGCCAGTGGGAAAAAAGAAATATATACTTATACCCCGGATGGCGATCTTTTTTGTCTGCCTGCAGAATCCATCGTACTCGATTTTGCATTTAGAATACATACAGATGTCGGACATACCTGTACAGGCGCTATGATTGGAAGCCGCAAGGTTTCCAGTAAATACAGACTTCATGATGGAGATGTGATTCGAATCCTGCGTGCCGATCAGCCATTGCAGTTTCAGCCGTTAATGCTTGAACTCTGCCGTACGCCGCGGGCTAGAGCTGAGCTTTCTAAAACGTTTCGCATTCGAAGACAATTGTTGTCAAAGACAATTGGTTTGTCAATTGTCAGTCAGGAAATGTTACGATATGGCTTGCCCTTTGATCTGTTACAACGGCCCGGTCTGAAAAAAGTTCTCGATCATTTTTCTCTGGCAAGCCTTGATGAGTTATATGTCGGGGTGGGAGAGGGACTGGTGCGTTTGTCGAATTTGATACATCAGATTAAAGAGGAGCTGTATCAGGGAAGGTCTCCTCTTGTTAAGCCGACGGGCCAGTTGAACAGGGTTGATCTCAGCACTCTTGACCCGGTAACGATTAAAATATCTGCCTGTTGTAAACCAAATCCTACCGATAAGGGACTATATGCTTTTTTCAGCAAACGGGGGCTTTCAGTTCACCAAAAAGATTGTCCCAAATTGAAAAAGGTGAAGTTTCAGCGGGAAGATATTGTTAATTTACGATGGAAACTGAGGGAAACCAGAGTGGGAAAACTCCAATCACTGGTTATTATGGCCGCAACCCAGCATAGAGTTATGATGCTTCTTGGGGTGGCACCCGAAGAGATGAGGCTTGTGGATATCACTCTCCTTTCAAAAACGCCTACTCCCAAGCCTGCCTGGGAAGTAACTTTTCATGTTCCCACTCTCCATGTGCTGAAAAAAGTGCTTCGTCATTTTGACAGATCTGCACTTCCCTATGAATTTGGTTTTGAATATTAATGATGGATTCGTAAAAACTCTTCATCTTCTTCGTTGCTGCAAAATTAAAATTATTTCAACGTACTCTAGTACGCCGAAATAATTTGAATTTTGCGCGTCTCGAATATGAAGTTTTTCGGAGTCTACGCTTATCTACAAATCCAGCCTAACTTTTAACTTTTTACGAGTTTATCATTAATGCGGTGCTGGAGCCTCATCAGCATCAACATTTTTTCTCATAGCCACGCAACACATTTGTGAGCATATCGGGAAGATCGTTTTTCTGTCTGGAACTTCTATGCAGCTGTTTAATGGTTTTCTCAAGGGTAAGTACTTCACCGAGAAAGACATTTCGAAGAATTAAGGATACAAGCCTTGTGATGGTGGTTAAGTTGGAAATGCGGGATTGCAATTGGTCATCCCTGTCAAACGCGGTGGAGGCGAAAATTTCCACAGGGTTACCTTCAAGTTCGCTCACGGAAACGTACCAGGTGTTTAACTCCCGGTCACGAGTGCGAAAACGAACCGCATCAAGTACTTCCGGGAGATCCCGGATTTCTTTGATGTGACTGCCAGAATCTTTATCCTGAGTATCCCTCAGGCTTGATTTGATAAGGCTGCATATCCGGTTTATGGTTTTTGGTTTTTCTTTAATGGCGGTCGCAAGTTCCATGCAATCATCACAAAACTCATTCCCGTAGGTATCTTTTAGACTGGTGATTTTACCACAACCATCACATCGTTCTTCATCGGTTTTCGTTGTCATTGTCTTCGTCTTTTTGGAATCTGGAAAAAGGTACATGGAGGTGTAGCAGACGGCGAAACTCAGTGCCGTTTATTTCACGGGCACCAAATCTCTGCAGATGATTTGTTGTCATCTGGCAATCTATCAGCTTGACCCCCTTTTGTTTTAATAGATCAACCAGTGCCACCAGCGCAGCCTTGGACCCATTACTTATTCTGGTAAACATGGATTCGCCAAAAAAGACGTGCCCAAGGCTCACGCCATAAAGGCCGCCAGCCAGGTCTCCGTTTAACCAGCATTCCACAGAGTGGGCATGTCCTGCGTGGTGGAGTCGGATATAGGCTTCTTTCATATCTTTACTGATCCAAGTTCCTTCTCCCTTGTCAGTTCTAATACTGGCGCAGGTATTGATAATTCGTTCAAAGTCCGTATTGAAGGTGATACGGAAATCAGTGTTTCTTAAAGTTCTGGCTAATCGTTTTGACACTTTGAACTCATGGGGAAATATGACAAGTCTTGGGTCTGTAAACCACCACAGAGGCGGCTCACCTTCCGAATACCAGGGGAAAATACCCTTGGAATATGCTGAAAGCAGTCTTTCCACAGAGAGGTCCCCGCCCACGGCCAAAAGGCCATTGTCCTCTGCAAGCACAGGGTCTGGAAAAACGTGGGTATCATTAAGCTGAAAAATCGACATGCTTCAATTTACCGAGAAGCGGCTACCTTGTCAATTGTCGCTTTGAAAAGAGAGTGAAACAGGGGACGATGGGAGTTTTTACGAGTTCACCAAACTTGATAAACTCGTAAAAAGGTCAAAATCTCAATGGCTAAGTAAAAAGCTTCATATGCGAGGCGCACATTTTTTGTTTAATTTCGGCGTACTAAGGTACGTTGAAATTAAACAAAAAATGTAGCAACGAAGCAGATGAAGAGTTTTTACAACGCCACCAAACTTGAATTAAAACATTTCCACTGTCTTGTTGCTGATAAAATCTGTAAGTTTCTTACGCTGTTCTGGTGTTAGTTCCAGGAATTGCAGGGAGCATTCTCTGGTGGGAGTCTTTAAAAAGGATGATCCTTGCGAAACGAGTTTGTCGGCAACAATTTTTGTTGGCAGTTTATCAATGAGAATGTTCTCTGAACCAAGAAATATACCAAGTTTATTTGTGATTGACTTGGCGGTGTTAGTACCCGTGTAGCGAAAAGATAAACCACCCATGCTGATGTTAATAACAGGACCCAGTGCGTGATGATTAACCGCCATTGTTCCATCCTTGGGACGAAATCGTGTGGATTGCCGACGTTCTGTTTGGGGGAGCATGGATCAACCTGTGGTGAAAGTTATAGTTATTGTAATTTTGTAAAAAACTTTTGTTGATCGCTACTAAAATACAACGCAGATTGAGAAGGTTCAATGGGTATATTTACCCATTTTGCTCATTTTTGGCGGGTTTTACTGGCAGATGTAACGGTATTCGTCAGGGATGTTTATCGTTCGGTCTCTTTATTTGGGGAATTTTGTAGTAATGGCAGGGTGATAATAAATGTTGCTCCCAGCTCAGCTCTTCCTTCGGCCCTGATACTGCCATGGTGCCTCTCAATAATTTTTTTGCATATTGAGAGACCGATACCTGTCCCCTGAAACTGCTGTCTGGTGTGAAGCCTCTGGAAGATGTCAAAAATGGTATGCTGGTACTCTTTTTCAAATCCTATACCGTTGTCTTCTATACTGAAAGAGACACGGTTTTGCTGAATGGGATGAGCTGGAGACTCGATACGCTTTATTGAAATGATCGGCCTGCGCTTTTGATGATGGTATTTGAGACTGTTGCCAATTATGTTCTGGAACAGTTGCCGCATCTGGAGAGGATTTGCCTCTATGGCAGGCAGCGTGTCATCGACATGGATAGTGGCATTAGTTTCTTGAATTTTGCTGGCCAGATCTCCCAGAACCAGGGAGATAATCTCTTTTAATTCTACCTGTTCAAAAGGAGTGGCCTTGCTGCTGACTCTTGAATAAACGAGAAGTCCATCGATCAGGTTTTGCATTCTGCTGCTGGAATTTTCTATCTGCTCAAGATAGCTGATGCCCTTTTCTGGAAGTTTGTGGGCAGCCATTGTTCGAATCTTGTCACTGAATGCCTTGATGAGCATCAGGGGTTCCTGCAGATCGTGGGAGATAACATGGGCAAAATCTTCAAGTTCAAGATTTCTTGCCCGAAGATTCTCAGCTGTGGCCGATAGAGATGCTTCTATTTTTTTTCAGTCACTGACGTCCCTTGTGACTTGTATCATGCCTGTCAGTGCGCCTCCAGGTTCTTTAAAAGGTGTTGCGGTGACCATGCAGGGGATTTCAGTTCCATCAGTATGAATACAGTGTATTTCAATCTCCACTCTTTTCGTTCCATTTCTTATCTGCTTGAGGGGGCACTGGTCTGTGTGGCAGAGTTTTCCGGGCAGGGCTTCGTAACATTTGTGACCCTGAATATCCTTAATGTCTTTGCCTGTGAGCAAGCACTGGGCATGGTTTACACGGATTATGTTGAAGTCCAGATCGATTACCAGCATTCCGTCCGGGGCGGTGTTAAAGATTTGAATAAATTCATCATTAATGGAAACCAGAGCAGCTTCAATTCTTTGCTGTTCTTCAATCTCAGCATCGAGTGCTTCGTTGCTTCTGCGAAGTTCCCGGGTACGGCTATCAACAATTTGTTCAAGGTTTTCCTTAATACTTATGAGTTCTTTTTCTGTTTCTTTTCTCTCTTCAACTTCTTGTTCAAGCCGGGTGTTACTTTTAAGAATATTTTTCCTGCTTTGTGCCAGCCTGCCGCCAAAAAATAAGATTCCCACGATACCTGTCAGAGCCACAAAGATATGACTGAAAAATAGAGGCCATACGGACTTATGAAAGGGGATGGGGAGACTTACTGAAATGGCGCCCCGGATATTACTTCCGGCGGTAGTTGCTGCAGAATGACAGGGCTTGCATGATTCTTGTAGCGGCAGAGGAGCCATATAATGAAAAATTTCCTTACCATCTTCGTCGGCAAAGCTGCTTGATTCATGGCTTCCACGCGCAAATGCCTCAAGCCATGGAACTTCCCATGGGTAAGGTTTGTTTTCCGGCCGCAGTGGAGTTAGGCTGGTTATGTGAAATCTAACCAGACCTTTTTGTCGGCTAATTTCCGCAATCTGCCGGGTCATATAGGACGGGTTCATCAGAGTGAGACGCTTCCCTTTTTCATCCAGTATGAATTGTTTGTCTTTGGGGAGGAACTGGTTGGGAGGACTCAAAGCTGTGGAATATACATAGACGCCGCCATGCATGAGGTTCCATTGTCTGGATGCAAGGATCTGTCCGTAGAAGGCTCGTGCGGTAACTATTGCAATGGAATTTTTTTCACGGATATTATCAACAGTGTTCCATGTCCAGGAGCTTGCAACAGCCAAGAGCCAGATGGTAACAGCGGTGATCCGATAGTGAGAAAAGGGTCCAGACATACATTTACACGCGGTGTGGGTTGAAGTCAGATACTAACGCAGATAAACTGCGAGTAAGTGCCTTGTTGCCATTCATAATTTTTGCAGTATAAAAATACGATCCATGTCGGAGCCGGGGATATTGCAAAAGATATTGCCAGGGCCAGAAAACAGCGCGGGGATCGCCATGTATGAATACAATCATACTTGATACCAACTGTTTGATTTAACAGCCATTCCGAGAAATCCTCGTGCTGCCTTTATTCGATACCGCAAAGCCTCTTTGTCAGGATGCGGTCTCTGGAAATCTGCACGTTTGTTGTTTAGAAAAAAGTGACAGCAGAACCTTGTCCTTCGTCCTTCACAGCACCTAACGCCAAAAACAGGGCTTCGATCATTCTCCGTTCTCTATTGCCGTTTAGCGGATTGATTAAAATTACTGCCAGGGTTTTCCTGTGCTTAGAATTCATGTGGATATGGTAATAACGAAAACACAGACATACAAGCACAAAGGTAATTGCACAAAACACAAACAACGATCAGAAACACACTCTCTTTATGTTCAGCCTGCTTCACCCCTTAGGTGATAAGCAATTGCTTTCGAGGGGCCAAATGATGATGGTTTATCACCTTGAGCATGAATACCTCACTTAATGGCACAGTATATGCTAGCCCATTTTTATGGGAGACGTTGCACCGTGTCAGAACATAACAGCAGTTTATCATCCCCGGAATCCAACGGATTCACCGTTGTACCATTTGTTACAGAATCACTTTGAGTACTTTGAACAAATTTATGATGATAAATTTGAGAAGGATTACGGCTTTTATCGGCAAGTAATATCCGATGTCGTCTATGCCTATCTTAAATGTGGCGATTTAAAGGAAGGCTTTGCCCGTGTCCGTTGTCCCGATTGTCATTACGAATATCTGCTTGCCTTTTCCTGCCGTGGTCGCTGGTTCTGCCCTTCGTGCCATGCGAAGAAAGTAGTGCAATTCGGTGAAGTGTTACGGGAAAATATACTCTACCCGGTTCCACACCGCCAATATGTTTTCAGTATCCCGATCATTCTGCGTAAATTCTTTCTCTATAATCGTAATCTTTTATCGGATTTCACGAAATGTGCAGCAGATAGCCTCCTGACCTTTTTTCGCACAGCCCTTGGTCTTTCTGATGGTATTTGTGGTGCGGTAATGACTATTCAGACATTCGGAGATTACGCAAAATGGCATCCTCATATCCATTCTATCGTAGCTGACGGATTGTTTGGCAGGAGTGGTATCTTTTATGTGATGCCCAAAATATCCATACGCCCTCTGGCAGAAATGTTCCGGGCAAATATTCTGGCCATGCTGAAAAAAGAAGGGCTGATAGATGATGACTTTATAAGCATGATCATGAAATGGCGTCACACATCTGGTTTCAGTGCGGATAATTCAGTCTGTATTGCCAAAGACGATGAAATCGGAATAACCAATCTGGCCCAGTATATTATCCGCAGTCCATTCTCCATCGGTAAGATCAATTACAATGAGCATACCACCGGTATGGTAACGTATCGTTCAAAAATGACACACGGTAAGAATAAAAAGAATTTTTCAATATCCACTGCCGAAGAATTCATAGCAGCAATAACGCAACATATTCCTAATCCGAGCTTTCAGATGGTCAGGTATGTGGGATGGTATTCAAACCGGATGAGGGGAGACAGAGAAAAACAGAAACTTGAAGAGAAAGAAGAAACAGAAACACCCGATGACGATGTCGAGATTATAGATGTTTCCAAACATAAACCCCGTAAAATTCCACCGCCAACCTGGCGGGAGTGCATCAAAAAAATATGGGAGGTTGATCCATTAAAATGCCCCCATTGTCAGGGAGAGATGAAGATTATCAGTTTCATCAAAGATCGGGTCGTTGTTCGGCAGATACTTAAACACCTGAATCTGTGGCGCATCCCGAAACAACCACTCCCGAAACAACCACGTCCGCCACCGGAAAAAAAGTTTCCACTACCGCAACACAATCCATGCCCGCCGGTGACAGAGCAAGAGGATCTTTTTGATGATGGCTGGCCGGGCTATGAAGAACCGGTATTTTCTGCTGATTGACACTTTTCCAAAGAACAGCATTTGTATGTCTTTTATCCGAATTTTGCAACCTCCTGTTATTCTCACTTTTTTATTTGCCCGAGTATAATATTGACTTTCCATGGGCTTTTTCTGTATAGTGCTGTAACTGTCAGAGGGAAATGCAAAGGGGGCATTTTTGTTAAGCATTAATTCAGTTGCAATAGTTTCCTGTTTGCAGGGGTATGTAATAAGTGTTTTGTGCTTTTCGAAGTGTGTTGAGAGCACTTTTTTTTATCTCTGGCCCTCCCTCGAAAAGCGATTACTTATCACCTCAGGAGAAAGTTGAGTGAGCTTTTGTCCGCTAGACAGGGCCAGTATTTGTGTTTGAGCGACACGTTCAATAAAATACAGGTCATCAAATGCCTGAGAGATAGTGGATGCTACTGTCATAACGCCATGATTACCCAAGAATAATACTTCTGCATCGCCCAGTATAGTTGCCATTCGCTCACCTACTGAATCAGATAAGGCTACGCCATCGTAATCGCTGTCATAGGCTACCCGATCATAAAAACGACATGTTGTTTGTAATGACCATTCTAGGCGACCGTTGGCGATCATAGTCAATGCTGTTGCATAGGGTTGGTGGGTATGTAAAAGAACCTGGGCGCGTGGAAGCAGTCGATGAATAGGGGCGTGAATATGGTGCGCAGAAGGAGAGGGCTGGCCTTCCCCTTTAACAACATTTCCATCAAAGTCGCAGACAATCAAGTTGGAAGCGGTAATTTCTGAAAAATGCAGGCCAAAAGGATTAGCCAGGAAATGTTTTCCATCAGGTAATACAACGGAAAAATGGTTGGCAATGGCTTCATGCAGATTGTTTTCGACAGCCAAATGAAAGCAGGCGGCCAGGTCAGTACGGAGTTCCCGTTCTTTTTTATTTAGGTTTGGCATAGTCAAATTATATCTGGGAAATAGTAATAAGCCTTGGCATCACAATGTACAATGAAAGAAATTTTCTTAAACTAGACGTGATGGCATTAAAAGGGGTAACAAAAAATTAATATTTTCTTGAAATATATTTTAAACCCTTTCTTCTCTAGCTTGTTGTTTTTTTTAAGATGATGAGCCGATTTTTCAGGAAAAATTATGATTTGGATGAAGGGTATTTCTGGAATAAAATTCATTTTTTTATTGTTATTGATGAGTTTATTCGGCCACACTAAGGAGCGCATAGCAGGCTATGTTACCTTTTCTACAACGAAGAAGACGGATAAAATACAACGTCAATTGTTCAAAACATGAAAGACGCTATTAAATAGAGTGGATAAATTATGTATTCTACTGGAATATCAGAGTCCAGCGTCTTTGATTAAGGCTGGTTTATTGTTTATTTCAATAACATCAACCACAACACAGAAAAATTTAGAAAAATGTATCAATATAATGTCATCTTCATCACATACTTTAGAGGCAACAATCAATGAAAATATTTAAACCAAATCAAACAAGTGCAAGTTTATTGGTAAAGTATGCTGAAGAAAAATATTACAAATCGGAAGAAAACAAAAATATTGATAAATATCTAATCATTTACGATATTTTCATTAAAGCAAGAAGTTTTTATATTATAAACAAGATCTTTTTTTTCCTAGCCTTGATGTCGGGTATCACCGTTTTATTGTGGCCATCACTCGCAATTTTCGCCAAAGATTTTGGTTGGGAAAAAGGGTTTTTTTATTCAGCAATAGTTCAAACGACCGTCACTGGAATTGCTGCACTTACATATGCAATTTATAGTCACTATAAAAAAAGGCAAATGTACGCAGAAAATTTAATGAGGTTTGTAATTTATTCAGAAGATTCATTAATCAACATTAAAGACCGTGTTGTGCAAGAAATGGAAAAAATTGATAGTGGGTTTAGTTTTGGAAAAAGCGTAATTACAGAAGAAAAAAATGGAGAATAAAAATACGATACAGGGGCGCGTCTTGTATTTTGCATAATTAGGTTTCATTGTTTTGAAGAGTTACAAAATGCCGCTTTTGAATTAGGTTTTACCCTTGATTAGCCTATAAATCCACGATCAATTGAATTTTCTGGAAAATAAAAAGGGTCAAAAATAAAAAGAAATAAAAAGGGTCAGAGTGAAATTAAATATTGCGAAACGCTATCATCTCTGTATATATCTTTTGTCACTCTCCGTTATCTCGAAAAAATACAAGGATACTAATGCCCCGACTACCGAGAATTTCTCCTGCAGGTATAGCTGTTCACGTCATTCAGCGTGG
>CAMZLK010000028.1 GCA_947311475.1 uncultured Desulfocapsa sp. | reverse complement strand
TCTTCATCTTCTTCGTTACTGCAAATTTATAATCTTTTCAACGTACCTTAGTACGCCGAAAAGATTATAAATTTCCGTGCCTCGAATATGAAGGTTTTTCCAAGTCCATCCTGTTTTTGACCTTTTTACGAGGTCATCAATAGTAACAAACAAACTATGAAATTCACCATATCCATTACTGCCACAATGTGCCAGTTTTTTTTATAAAGCAGGCAGGGACAACTTGTTTGAGTTTTGTCATAAAGGCTGAAAGAAAAATCTGTTTAGAGGATGGCAAGTTATATTTTTGGCAAAATCGAGCAAATAACGTAACCTTTTGAAATAATAATTCGGTGTGTTCCTGGTACATTATTGTGCTTCAGAACTACTTTGTATTTTTTAAGAAAGTTTTTGGGGACTTGAATCATCGGTGATATCCGGTTGGAAATAGCGTATCATGGATGGGAAAAGGTTGATAAGGTCGCCTTTCTCGCTCGAAAAAAAGCCAAACAAGAAATTTATAAAAAATACGGATTTAACTTAATTGAGTTAACAGATGAGGAAGTCTTCAATCTTGACGATATCCTGCCGAGATTACTGCTGAAATATGATGTACAAGCGTACTGATTTGATTATATTAAGAGAGACTGAATATAGCGGAGGTTTTCCTCTTCCATAAACGAATTTCGTAATACCTGATAATTTTACAATTCCAACGCCAGAGAAGAGGGCGCAGGGTTTTTGTCAGGGGGGGGTAGTTTATGGTGCGTCTTTGGCTAACAATAACGCAACCTTAGCTCTACAGCGTTTGGACTTACAGGATCCGCCGCCAATGTTGGTACGTTTGGCAATTTCTTCATACGTGGCAGCGCCCTGCTCAATTGCAGCAAGGATTACATGAAGTTTGATGCCCTTACAAATGCAGCCGGGTTTTAAGCGAGCAAGAATTTCTTCTTCGGTGGTCATATACTTATTTCCTAAAATAGTTATGGATAGTCGATGCAGTATTGCTGCCAATTCCAGGCACGGCTTTTAGGTCGTTTATGGATGCATTTCGAATACGTTTTACACTGCCAAGGTGTTTGAGTAACTTTTCTTTACGATCTTTACCAATACCCGGAATCTTGTCAAGGTCTGAAGCAATGGACGCTTTAGCCCGAAGTCTTCTGTGAAATGTCACGCCAAATCTGTGTGATTCGTCTCTGATATGCATCAAATAGAGGAGAACAGGATTATGACCTTTTAAGAGGATAGGGTTTTTACGACCAGGCTTATACAGTTTTTCCCCGATTGTATTTTTGTCTTTAGCAATGCCGATCCAATCGAGATCCTCACGGATACCAAGCATATCAGCAACATGTAGCGCAATGCCCAATTGTCCACGCCCACCATCAACAACAAAAAGGTCGGGAAGATTGTTCTCTTCAATTCCACGTCTTAGTCTCCTCTCGAGAACCTCTTTCATCATGGCATAATCATCGGGACCGCTAACAGTCTTTATTCTGTAATGTCTGAACATTGCTTTTGCGGCTTCTCCGCGTTTAAAACAGACCAGCGAGCCGACTGCCTGTTTTCCACTGGTGTTGGAAATGTCCAGACATTCTATGTGATTTGGAATGTGGTTCAGGTGAAGAAGATTTTCCATTGATGCGGAGAGTCCCTGCCAGGAACGTTCTTTCTTCTCTTTTTCATCAAAGACATGGGCAGCATTGGAATTGGCCATTTGAAGCAACTGCACCTTATCACCTCTTTGGGGAACATTTAGGCTTACAGCAGCTCCCAGGAGTTCTGAAAAATGCTCCATAAGAATAGTTTCATCATCGATATGAAAGGGGAGAAGTATCTCTTTGACTGGAGTATTTTTGATACCGTAGTATTGTCCAAGTGCCTGTGAGAGTATGGTGGTGTCAGCTTCCACGGGATCATTAATAAAAAAAGTGCGGCTTCCTGTTATTACCCCTTCTCTCACAAAGATAAGCGCTATTGCAACGGAAGTTCCCTGTTTTTTATAACCAAACACATCCTGGTTTCTAAAATGAGAAGATGCGATTATTTGTTTTTCGAGAGTTCTTGACAGTGCTGAAATCTGATCTCGTAGTTCAGCTGCCCTTTCAAAAAGAAGCTTCTCTGCGGCTTTCTTCATCTCTTCTTTAAGCTCTCGCACCAGGCTTCTGTTCTTTCCTTCAAGAACCATGATAACTTTATTGACCTGGTCCATATAGTGGCTGGGTTCAGCGATTCCAACACAGGGGCCGAGGCATTTGCCCATTTGTAGATTAAGGCAGGGCCTGTTTCGGGGATGAACCCTGCTGCCTTTACATTTGCGCAAGGGAAACATATTGGCAAGCAATCGCAAAGTAGCCCACATGGATGAACTTGAAGAGTAGGGGCCAAAATATTTGGCTCCGTCCTCTTTTCGTCTCCGGGTCATGTGTACACGGGGCCATTCATCCTGAATCGTAACTTTAATGAGAGGGTAGTTTTTGTCATCTCTCAAGAGAATGTTGTACTTTGGCTTATGTTTTTTGATCAATGACGCCTCAAGCAGCAAGGCCTCTTTTTCAGTGTTCGTGAGCAGCGTGTCAACTTTGCGAACGTGTGTGAGCATAACTGTTGTCTTATTATGGTCAGTTCCTGAAAATCGGGTGTATGAGGTGAGTCGATTCTTAAGATTTTTAGCTTTTCCCACATACAGAACCCGCGACTGTTTATCAAGCATCATATAAACGCCGGGAGTTTTAGGGACTGTTTTCAGAAAGTCTGTGGGGAACATATTTATTATGGCTGTAATTGTTAATTTGTAGTCAATCGTTCAGAGCAGATTCCATAATAATTATGATGACTGATCTTTACAAGGAAAGCTGGCGTTGTCTTTACAAATAAGAGATTAATTAGTATATAATTTGTCTCAATACATATTTTTCGGGTGCCGTATTTAGGAGTCGTCCGGAAATAAGTTGGACAATATCGTGCTCAGATTTAGGCCAGGTTTGTTCGATCTGATTGAACAAAACCGCAAGTGTAGTTGTGCTACGCTGGGGATTTTGTGATTGAAGATCGAACAAAGATGACCTGAAGATGAGATACGAGAAGTTCAAGTTATTTCCGGACGGCTCCTTAGTGCGGTGAAAAGGGAATACGGTGAGAATCCGTAACGTTGGGCCAACGCTGTAAGCGAGGACAATGGTCATTAACAGCCACTGTTGGAAGTATCAATGGGAAGGCATGGCCGGAGGGTGATCCGCAAAGTCAGAAGACCTGCCAGGAAAAGAAGGATAATTGTCGTCCGTACAAGTCCGTAACGCATTTGATAGTGTGTTACGGACTTTTTTTATGCCCAGGCGGAAGAGGTAGAAACACAGGAGAAATAAAATGGAAACTCAGATTGAACTGGCAAGGAAGGCTGTTATCACCGACGAAATGATACGTGTGGCAACAGAGGAAGGTGTTGATGCAGCATGGATTTCTGAACGGGTTGCAGAAGGAAGAATTGTAATTCCTGTTAATCCGAACCGAAAAAAACAAAAAACAGTTGGTATCGGTTTTGGCCTTAGAACCAAGGTGAATGCATCAATTGGAACATCTTCAGATATCGCTGATATTGAGCTTGAGGTACGAAAAGCAAAAGTTGCGGAGGAGGAAAAAGCAGATACCCTGATGGAATTGTCAACTGGTGGAGATCTGGATATTGTCAGGCGCAGGATACTGGCATCCTGCTCTCTTCCTGTTGGCAATGTGCCACTTTATCAAGCATTTTCAGAGGCTGGCAAGAAGTATCATAATCCCAACAAACTTGATAAAGAGTATCTTTTTGAACTTATTGAAAGACAACTTGAAGATGGGATATCGTTTATGGCAATTCATTGCGGTATAAACAGATATTCCATAGAACGGCTTAGAAAGCAGGGCTATCGCTATGGCGGCCTTGTCTCCAAAGGTGGTACATTCATGGTTTCCTGGATGGAGTATAATAATTGTGAGAATCCACTATACGAGGAATTTGACAGGGTCTGTGCCTTAATGAAAAAATATGATGCTGTTTTATCACTTGGAAATGGAATACGTGCAGGTGCAATCCATGACAGCCATGACAGAGCACAGATGGCAGAAATGGTGATTAACTGTGAGTTGGCAGAGATTGGTCGTGATATGGGCTGTCAGATGATGGTTGAGGGGCCAGGACATGTACCCCTTGATGAAATCGAAGGAAATATTATGCTCGAAAAAAGGATGAGTGGTGGGGCACCCTATTATGTCCTTGGACCTTTACCAGCCGATTCGGGAGCAGGGTATGACCATATAACTTCTGCAATAGGGACCGCCAGCTCAGCAAGATATGGAGCAGACCTCATCTGCTACATTACCCCTGCTGAGCATTTGGCGTTACCCAATGAAGATGATGTTCGTGAGGGTATAAGGGCCACCAGGCTTGCTGCAAGGATCGGTGATATTGCAAAATACCCGGAACGCAGGGAGCTTGAAAAGAAGGTTGCGTTAAGCCGTCGGGACACAAATTGGGATGCTCATTTTAAGCTGCTGATGTTTCCTGAAAAAGCTCAGGAAGTTCGTAGTTCAAGGACCCCCCAAAACAAGAAATCCTGCACAATGTGTGGTGATTTCTGTGCCATGGAACGAGGCATCAGTCTTTTTGCCGATGATATAAAAGGAGATAAGCAGGGAGGCATAAAATAGTTTACAAAAGCGGTCATGATCTGTACTGAGGGCAGGTCATGACCAAATCAAAGTTTGCACATATTTGATGCTTGATGGTGTCGTAAAAACTCTCCATCTGCTTCGTTGCTGCATTTTTTGTGTAATTGCGACGTACCAGGGTAGGTGGGAGAGATTATAAATTTGCAGTAAGGAAGGAGACGAAGAGCTTTTACGAGTTCATCAAAAAGAAGAGTTAGTGTTCTTTCTTATTGCCACAGCCAGTTTCTCAACATCGGTATCAATATCGACCCCCTTTAGAAGCAGATAGGAAATATCCTGGTTTTTACGATTCCCCAAACCACGGTTATAGTAATGATCATAATATCCAAGCAGGATTTCACAGGCACTTTCAAAATCGTCTTTTTCAATGAATTGTATCACTTTTTGAAGCTTGGGTTTCGTAAGCTTTTCAGCGATACGCTGGCTTGCATCTATTAATTCCTGCCTGTTAGTGCTGGTGTAATCCTTAACAAGACGTTTGATGCGTGCTTTTATCGGTAGATCGACAATCAATAACGGGGCTGCCCGCATCTGTAACAGTAGTGGGGGAGGAAGATGAACAGATCCGATAACGTAGCTCTCATTTTCCAGAACAAGGATTTTTTCAGGGTTTGTTTTGTTGAGTTCATCAAAAAAATTATTTTCAAATTGCTCGGTGGTGGGTTGGGGCTGTTCATTGATATGGCCAAAAACCGAACCTTTATGATTTGCTAATCCCTCAAGGTCAATAACCTGCAGACCCTTAGCCTTCAGCCCGTGAAGAAGAGCGGTTTTTCCACTTCCTGTTTTTCCGCCAAGCATTAATAGTTTGCGGGGTTGTTCTATGATTTCTCGTATTTCTCTTCGATACCCTTTATACCCGCCAATAATTCGTTTGGCTGGAATTCCTGCCTCGTTCACAAGTTTGCAGATTTCAGTACTGCGCTTTCCTCCACGCCAGCAATATATAATAATTGAGGCTGGTAAGAGACCTGTTATCCGGGAAAGAATAGATTCCACTTTTGGCAGGGCAATCTTTTTTCCAAGCTGAAAGGCCTGATCCTTACCAACATGTTTGTAGACGGTTCCAATTTCGGTCCGTTCCTCATTCTCAAAAAGAGGGATGTTCAGAGCTCCGGGAATATGCCCCTGGGAGAACTCAACGGGCGCCCTCACATCAATAAACTGTACATTTGAGTCGCTTGGGATTTCTAAAAAGCTTGTGGAATAACTCACACTGCCTCCTGGGCAAGCCATAACTGTTTGCTGATCTTCAAGTAATCACAATACAAGAATAACCCTGTTTTTATTTATGGGATTTTATTGGTTTTGGAACTGGGATGATTTTTGTTATGAATATCAGATAGCAATCTTTTACACCAATTTTTTATTTATGATAATAGATAAACTCGTAAAAAGGTTAAAATCCCGATGACTAAGTAAAAATCCTCATATGCGAGGCGCATATTTATTGTTTAATTTCGGCGTACCAAAGTACATTGAGATCAAATAAAAAATGTAGCAACGAAGCAGATAAAGAGTTTTTACGACGCCATCAATAGAAAAATCAAAATAGAAGGAGCATCAAATAATGAGTACCAGTTCAACGGGAGTCAGCATAACCGTATTATTACCGGCAGGACGACTGCCAATTGATTTAATGGAAGCCATACAAGAACAGGCAACTAAATACAACTTAGGCATATATTGTTCTTTAATGCAAAATATACGCTTGATCAATGTTCCTGATGATGTGGCTGGAAAGGTAAGGGATGAACTTGCTTTACTGGGGGCAACATTTAAAGGTCCTGGAAAATTCCCTCTCCCCCGTATCTGTGTTGGTAAGCCACACTGCAGCTTTGGCCTGGTGGACACTGAAAAATTGAGTAATGAACTTCTTGCACGTTTTGAAAATCGTGAAAAAACAAAGGCAAAATTCAAAATTTCCATAGCAGGGTGCACAGTTGGTTGTTCATGGACAAAAAATACGGATATTGCAATTATGGCAAGCCGTGTTGGATATTCTGTTTATGTTGGAGGGAAGGGGGGTATGGTTCCTCGAACCGGTATACGAATTATAAAAATGGCCAATAAACAGGAAGTGCTGGATATTGTAGAGCAACTGGTTGAGTTTCATGATTTAAAGACAAAAAGCAAGCAACGCATGTCCAAGCTTATTAATGACCCGGAGTTTCCTTTTTCGGAAGTATGATGGACTCGTAAAAACTCTTCATCTCCTTCGTTACTGCAAATTTACAATCTTTTCAACGTATCTTAGTACGCTGAAAAGATAGTAAATTTCCGTGCCTCGGATATGAAGTTTTTTACAAGTCCATCCAGTTTTTGACCTTTTTACGAATTTATCAAGTAGTGATAAGCTCGTAAAAAGGTCAATTGAAAGATGGCTAAGTAAAAAGCTTCATATGCGAGGCGCACATTTTTAATTTAAT
>CAMZLK010000027.1 GCA_947311475.1 uncultured Desulfocapsa sp. | reverse complement strand
TATTTCAGAGACAAGGCAGAGCAATTTGCTGGCACCAGTAGAAAATGACTTCTCTTTCCTCCACCGTTTCCAGCAAACCACCGGTGGGATAATCTGATGTTTTTAAACGGTATTTTGTAGATTATTGTTACTGACAACACCCGTTAACAGGCAAACAACCTGTTACTGCCGCTATTTACAATTTTCCCCCTTGACTCTGTAGTATGGTACAGCGATTATAGTATGAATAAGGAAAGGTAAAATATACAGTGCAGAGGTTTTAATGAAGGCTCTTACAATTGGTAAGGTAGCGAAACAGGCTGGAATTGGAGTGGAAACCATCCGGTTTTATGAGCGTACAGGATTACTGAACGAACCACCACGAAACAATTCGGGATATAGGCAGTATCCACCTGAAGCGGTTGTAAAATTACGATTCATCAAAAAAGCCAAGCAGCTTGGGTTTTCCCTGCAGGAAATAGGAGAACTTTTTAATCTGCGCAGGCAACAGGATGCCACCTGCGGAGATGTACGGATACGGGCAGAAGAGAAAATTACAAATATTGAAGAAAAAATTAGAGATTTGACCAGAATGAAAGATGCATTAACAAATTTAACCTGTCAATGCAGCGGTAAAGGACCGGTGAGTAAGTGCCCGATCCTAACCGCCCTGGAACCCGAAAAAGAAAAGCCATGAAAACAATTAATCAATTATCAGGGACACTTCCCGGAATCGGCGTAGCGTTATTACCGCGCCTGCTCTGACCCTCGTGCCTGCCCGCATATGCGGGACTGGCCAGTTCGGTCGGACTGGGCTTCTTGATTAATGATACCATTATGTTTCGGGTCACCATTGCAGCCCTGGTGCTGTCCGTAACTGTTCTGGCATACAAGGCAAAACGAAGAAGAGGGTATCTGCCATTCTGGACAGGTTTTGCAGCTTCCCTGTTTATCGTAGCCGGAAAGTATCTTTTTGATATAACATTTCTTTTTTATGGCGGAGTGGCCCTGCTGATCGCGGCTTCGCTCTGGAACAGCTGGCCGAAAAAAAGGCGCCCATCCGCCTTGAACATTCAACCCCAAATGGAGAATAAAAAAAATGACAACACGTAAAGTAGAAATTTTTAGTGCCGGGTGCCCCTTATGTAAGGAGACCGAAGAAATGGTGAACCGGCTCACCTGCTCTTCCTGCGAAGTGAGTGTGGTTGATATGCATGACCTTATGGGAGCCAGTCGTGCAAAAGCCCTTGGAGTCAAATCAGTTCCAGCAGTAGCCGTAGATGGTAAGCTCGCTGATTGTTGCGCAGGGCGTGGTCCGGATGAGGCAACTCTTATCACCGCAGGGCTCGGACAAGCACTTAGCTGAGTAACAGGAGGACAGTTATGTCAGCGACAACAAAAATTGAAATACTGGTAGCACCAGGTTGTGCTTCCAGGCAGCAAACCGAGGATCTGGTTGCTGAGCTCCTCACCCGGAATTCAATCAAGGCGAAGACTGAAGTCATTATGGTTTCAGATGCAGAGCAGGCAGCAGCGATCAGGTTTCTTGGTTCTCCATCCGTTCGTATTAACGGGATTGATGTGGAGCCAGAAGCCAGAGAGCGCAAAGAGTATGGCATGGGTTGACGAGTCTATCAGGACGAAGCAGGTCGCTTCGCCAAGAATGTACCAGCCGGTATCATCGAAGATGCGCTTATAAAAGTAAAAGAATATGAGTGATGATGGCGTCGTAAAAAGGTTAAAAATGGGATGGACTTGTAAAAGACTTCATATCCGAGGCGCAGAAATCCTAGGCCGCGTCCACTTATTCGCCAAGATACGCTTTAACGATACTCTCATCCTGACGCAGAGTTTCAGTAGAGCCCTGGATAACGATTTTTCCTGTTTCAAGCACATATCCATGATTTGCAAGTTGTAGCGCAACCTTGGCATTTTGTTCAACAAGCAGGATTGGCACTCCCCCTTTATTCAGGCGTATGATAATACGCATGATCTCCTTAACCAAAAAGGGGGCAAGGCCCATGGAAGGTTCATCAAGCAGCAGCAACCGGGGTTTAGTCATCATGGCTCGCCCCATGGCGAGCATCTGTTGTTCTCCACCGGATAACATTGCAGAATCACGATTTCTTCTTTCGTGGAGAATGGGGAAGATATCAAATACATGCGCCATTCGTTTCTTACGTTCCCTGTCATCACGCAAAGTAAATGAACCAAGCTCAAGGTTTTCCTGAATGGTCATGCCCTTAAAAATTCTGCGCCCTTCCGGCACATGGATCAATCCCATTTCCACAATCTCATGGGGCTGCTTTGCTGTGATATCCTCATCCATAAAGATAATTTTTCCAGCAGAGGCTGGGGTTAGCCCGGAAATTGTACGGAGTGTGGTACTCTTGCCTGCTCCATTTGCTCCCAGCAGAGTAACAATCTCACCTGCTCCTACTTTACAGGAAATATTACGCAGAGCCTTAATCTTTCCGTAACAGCTTTCCACGTTCTGCAATTCAAGGATTGTATTGTTTTTACTCATATTCACAAAGAATCCTCATCGTCTTCGCTTCCGAGATAGGCTTCAATAACCTTCGGGTTGTTCTGTACTTCGCTGGCATTTCCTTCGGCGATCATTTTCCCGTAATCAATAACGGTTATCCTCTCTGATACCTTCATCACAAGCCCCATATCGTGCTCGATGAGTAATATTGTAATACCCAGCTCATCACGGATATGGAGAATCAATTCTATCAACTCCTGCTTTTCATCATGGTTGAGCCCGGCAGCAGGTTCATCGAGGAGCAGCAATTCCGGTTTGGTGGCAAGGGCTCTTGCCCATTCCACCCTCCTCTGATCCCCATAGGGAAGGTTACCCGCATGACGGTCTTTTTTATTTAAAATTCCAACAAATGCCAAACACTCTTCACTCACCACTCTGATCAACTCTTCCTCACGGCGTTGTGATGGTGTGTGCAACACGGCTCCTAGAGGACCAGCTGAGGTACGGCAGTGCATACCGGACATAACATTTTCAAGCACTGTCATGGATTTAAAAAGACGAAGATTTTGAAAGGTACGGGCCATTCCCGTCTGAGTAATCTTATGGGGTTTAAGGCGAAGAATTGAACGATTATTGAAATTGATTTTTCCAGAATCTGGTTTGTAAAAACCTGTTAAACAGTTAAATATTGATGTCTTTCCTGCACCGTTTGGCCCAATCAGACTGGCAATCGTTCCTTTCTTCACAATAAAAGAAAGATTCCTGATAACTTCTAAACCGGAAAAGCTTAAAATAAGATCCTGTACTTCAAGAAGTGCCATCAGTAAGCCCTCATGATTTCCCTCTAGGCCAGATGCCTTCGGGGCGATAAAGCATAATAATGAGCATAACAATGGCGAAAACCAGCATCCTCATGGAACCAAGATCCCGGAATACTTCCGGAAAGAGAACAAGGGCAAAAGCACCCACAATAACTCCGGGAATTTTCCCCATTCCGCCCAGGACCACTCCGAGTAAGATCAATACTGACTGCGAAAAAGTAAATGTTTCAGGAGAAATCGCAGTCATTTTGGCAGCAAAAAAAGATCCAGCCACACCGCCAAACATGGCACCAATAACATAGGCGTAAAGTTTCACGCCAACGCGATTAATCCCCATGGCCTCAGCTGCATCTTCGTCTTCTCTGACATACTGCCAGGCGCGTCCCATTCGTGAATTCTGTAATCGGTAGCTTACAAAACAGGCAAGGATAGCCAGAAATAAAAACACATAATAGAAATGTATCCCCTGACTGAGTTCTATGCCAAAAAAGAAAGGCCGCTCAATACCAATCAAGCCGGATGCACCACCTGTGATTTCGAGGTTTCTTGCAATTATGCGAACAATCTCACCAAATCCCAAAGTAACAATGGCCAGGTAATCACTGCGCAGCCGAAGTGTAGGACCACCAATAATTATGCCTGCCACCATGGAACAGAACACTGCGGCAGGAACGGTCAACCAGAAATTAACCCCAAACTGCGATGTCAGGATACCTGTTGTATAAGCTCCCACTGCAAAAAAGGCTGCATAGCCAAGATCAAGCAGCCCTGCATAACCCACCACTATATTCAGACCAAGACAGAGGATGGTGTAAAACCAGGCGTTGGTCAACACTTCCAGCATATAATTATTGGCAATGAGCGGGAAAAACATGGCTGCTGCTGCCATAACAAGCAACACTATCAGTCGGTTGTGCTGGTGCTGGAGCCAGTTTGCCATATCAGTCAGAACGGAAGTATCAGAAGATGGACTCATCACATCCTCTCAATTTCAGTCTTGCCGAGAATACCTGTTGGCTTCAAGATGAGCAGTAGAATCAACAATCCAAAAGAAAATACATCTTTCCATTCTGAGCCAATAAAGGGAATCTGGGTGCCGAAAGCTTCAAGCAAACCAAGAAGCAGGCCACCTAACATGGCACCAGGAATTGAGCCAATACCACCAATTACGGCAGCCGTAAAAGCCTTCAACCCAATAACAAAGCCCATGGAAAAATGAAGTGAGCCATAATAAACTCCTGCCATAACACCAGCTGCTGCGGCAAGCGAAGATCCTATGAAAAATGTGAGAGCAATGATTCGATTAACATTAATCCCCATCAGTTTACAGGCATCCTGATCTATGGCGATTGCCTGCATGGCCTTGCCATACAAAGTTTTATTCACAAAGAAATAGAGAACAAACATTAACACGGAAGCAGAAATAACGAGTGCCAGCTGGGTATAGGAGATAAAAACATTCCCGAAATCAAGTCCATCAAAACCAAGATCAGTATTAAAAGCCAGGTACTCACCATCTGTGATGGACATCACGCCATTGGAAAGAATCATGGACACAGCAAGGGCTGTTATCAGAATGGACAGACGTGGAGCCGTTAACATTGGTCGGTAAGCAACCCGCTGAATAATGACTCCAAGCAAGCCCACTGCAAGCATACTGAGTACCATGGAGCAAACAATGGCTGTCCAGCTCTCTCCAAGCACTCCGCTGATGGCTGAAAGAATCAGAAACCCGACAAAACCACCCACCATATATAAATCACCATGGGCAAAATTGAGCAGTTTAATAATACCGTAGACCATGGTGTAGCCAAGGGCCACAAGGGCATAAAATGACCCCATGATCAGACCGTTGGCCAGCTGCTGTAGAATGATATCCTGAGTTGACATAAAGAATTACTTAAAAGACATGGCAGGGAGAAAAGTCAAAAAAATGATAGATGGACTTGTAAAAGCTCTTCATCTTCTTCGTTACTGCAAATTTCTTATCTTTTAAACGTACCCTGGTACACCGAAAAGATACGAAATTTCCGTGCCTCGAATATGAAGGTTTTTTACGACACCATCATGATTCGAAAGAGCAGAAAAGTTTTAACCAAAACATGCTTCCCCACTCTTTCGAGTGTCGAGTTATATCACTTATTCAATGTCCATTTACCACCTTTGGCAACGAGCACAACAAAGTTGCTCTTGGCAAGGGTGTTTTGCTCGGTGAAAGTTACTGCGCCAGTAATCCCTGTGAACGCCTTAGTCTCTTTCAGAGCGTTAACGATTGCAGCCTTATCAGTGGAACCTGCACGGGTGATTGCATCTGCCATCAATTTCATACCATCATAGGCAAGTGGGCCATATGCATCCGGAGCCTGCTTATAATTAGCTTTATAACTTGCAGTGTAGTCTTTTGCAGCAGGAAGATAATCAGCAGTTGGATTGGAGAAACAAAAAACACCTTCTGCAGCTTTTCCGGCGATTTCAAGAAGCTTTGGAGAGTTGGAGCCGTCACCAACCGCAATCAACTTACGAAAACCTGCCTGACGGAGTTGTTTAATAAGAAGTGCACCATCCGAATAATAGGCAGTCCAGAAAACGGCATCAGGGGCCTTTGATTTGATCTTGGTAACCAGAGAAGATTGATCCTGTTCACCTTTGTTCACAACCTCGTAAGCCACAACTTCAAGTCCCATTCCTGTCCATTTTTCTTTGGTCAGTTTTGCAAGATCCTCGGAATAGCCATCCCCTTGGTGCACAATGGCCAGTGTTTTTATTCCTTTGGCCTGAAACAGACTTACTGCGGTATTGACCTGATCAAAACCAGTGGAATTAATCTGAAAAGAGGTACCAGGATTTGCATCAATGAGCTTGGTGGAATTCGCGGCAGCCACAACAAAAGGAGTTCCGGCATCTCCATAAATCTTGAGTGTGGGAAGAGTGGCACCAGAGCAATATCCGCCAACAACACCAACAACATCACTGGACACCAGCTTAGATGCGGCAGAACTTGCCATTTGAGGGTCACAACCATCATCACCAGTGATGGTAACAATATTCATACCAAGTACGCCACCAGCTTTATTAATCTCATCTGCGGCCAGTTTAATTGAGTTTTCCATATCTTTTCCAGCTGTAGCTTCAGAACCGGTGGTTGGGACCATAATTCCTATTTTCAGATCAGCAGCATTTGCTTGACTTAACATAAGCAGACCGGCAAGGGCACTCCCGACAAGAGCCGTCATTTGTTTTGTTTGCATCATTTTCTCCAGGTTTTGATTATTCCGTCTTCAACGGTGGTTAATAACACAGATGTATTTTTATTCAATTATTCTCGATCCAATAATAAAAAAGAAGGCAGGTCGTTAGATTTACCTGAATAATAGAAAATATACGATCAAAAAAATGATACAACTTATTCATAAAATCAATTTTACAGTGGGGCATCTTCTCATTACGATATAAAAAGGTAATAATGTTCGACATTCCGCCCTCTTTTATGAGAGAACAATATGCAGACACAGCGAGAAGCGGACATTTCCACACAGGCAATCGAGTTAGCGAACCTCCTTGAAGAATATGGGGTACCAGGTTTTTTCGGGGATGTTGAAAAACTTCTCATACAAATGTTTGTTGGTGTTGGAAAACATTTTCCCACCTTTGCTGTACCCAAAATGATCGGACAGATGCGAAGCAGCAGTCGTGCCATTATCCCCAGCGAAAAAAAAGAACTGCGAGCCCATCTCCATCGTCGTCGGGAACAAAATATTCGGATGAATATCAATCATCTGGGAGAAGCAGTACTGGGCGAAGAGGAGACTGCTACGCGTATGGCGAGCTATCTCCGTGATATGGAAGCCCCTGAACGCATTCAAAATAGAAATACAGAAGTATTTGATCCTTCCCTTTCAAGCTATTACCAAAAGAATTTTAAAAATGAACCGGACACGGACTGGTCACTTGCCGCCAACAGAAAATGGGCGAAAAACATTCGTAATATATGGAGGAAATCAACAAATGATGCTCCAATTCAGGTTCCAATTGTCATTGATGGAAAAGATATTTTCCTATTGTCACAAAATTCAGTTGGATTCTTTAATTTCAGCTGGTTACAGGGGGTAGTTAGCAATATTTTATCACGATAGCACATTGATTTGTGGTATAATGACACTGAATTGAGCCTAAATGGGAACTTTACTTGATCAAGCATTGCATTTAAGCTGGTGATTCTCAGCGTGTTGCATTACTTAATCACGGGGCTTAACCATATTATATTACAACATATTTCAAAACTACAGAGGCAATCTACCCACTATTTCCAACTGAATTTTATCACCATAGATATTTTCGATGACCGGAAGATCCTTGAAACCGTGGATCCAAGCCAGCACAATCAGAAAATATGTGTAGCACGTTTTGCTTTGGCAAATGAAAACGATGTTAACAAAGCTGTAATAACTGCAGAAAGAGATCCAGATAGATGGAGGGAAAAAAACGTATAGCAGCGCCATGAGGTCCTTGCCAAAGTAGCCATGGAACTACGAAAGAGGCGAGGAGATTTCCTTGGAGTCGCTGCGGCTGACACGGGTAAGATCTTTACTGAAACCGATGTGGAAGTTTCAGAAGCTGTTGACTTTGCAGAATTTCACCCCTGGTCAGTACAGCAATTTGACAATATAAAGACCGTCAGCAGTAAAGGAAAAGGTGTTGGCCTTGTTATCTCACCCTGGAACTTCCCTGTTGCCATCCCCTGTGGTGGGCTTGTGGCTGCTCTTTCTGCTGGCAATAGCGTTATTTTCAAACCATCTACCGATGCAGTGCTTACTGCCTGGCAACTTTATCAGTGCTTCTGGTCACCAGGTATTAAATATGGCGTTGAACCTGGAAGTTATGACCATATGACAGAATTTTTTGGCCCCCTACTCAGCGTCATGTGTGCCATGGATCTTACCCATGTCATTGAACTGATAAATCAAACCGGATATGGATTAACCAGTGGCATAGAAAGTCTGGACAGACGCGAACAGCAGCAATGGCAGGATACGGTTTTTGCAGGAAATCTCTATATCAACCGCGGCACCACCGGGGCCATCACCTTGCGGCAACCTTTTGGTGGCATAGGTAAATCTGCCCTTGGACCTGGCATAAAAGCCGGGAGTCCCGACTATGTGGGTCAGTTTATGGAATTTAAAGAACATGACAAACCGCTAACAGGTGTAATCAACAAAGAATGTGCCCTTCTCCGACTAGCTAATGAATGGGAAACCATGGTGCACTGGGGCGCTTTTGGAGAAAACTCTGCTGATATTGCACAAACTGTTGCAGCTATAAAAAGCTACCTCTATCATATGAAAAAAAGATTTGGCAGGAATCAAGATTTTTTCCACCTGCGTGGCCAGGATAATATTCTGCGATATCTTCCAATCACAGATATGCTTATTCGAGTCCATGCCGACGATAGCTTATTTGAAACTCTTGCACGAATCGCAGCTGCAAAAGTTGCAGGATGTAACTTTGTCGTCAGTCTTCCGAAAGGATTAGACAACGACGTAACAAGCTTTCTAGAAAACAGATACGGCAGAGCATTATTAAAGAACAAGCCTGTGATTTGTGGCAGTGACAAACAACTAGCCAATAATCTGCACAGCCTTGAGCGAATTCGTTACGCAGCACCAGATAGAGTACCGGCTGAGATTTTTCAAGCTGCTTCAGAAAACGGTTTTTTTATTGCCAGAACCCCTGTATATATGGAAGGCCGCCTTGAAATGCTGCATTATTTCAAGCAGCAATCAATCTGTAATAATTATCACAGGTATGGTAACTTGGGTAAGCGAAGCGATCTTGAATAACCGAAGTACCATCATATATATCTTCTCATTTACACGTGACTAAGCAGACAAAAGCCTATATTCTAACTCTGATGGTCGTTACCTTCTGGGCAACAGCTGCTTCGGCCTTCAAAATCGCGTTACGGGATGTCTCTCCATATACTCTGCTTTTTTATTCCACACTTTTTTCCAGCATCTGTCTTTTTATTATTCTCTGTTGCCAATCCAAACTTGCTCTGCTCTTCAAAAGCAACCGTAATTCCCTGGCCAAGGCAACACTTCTTGGCTTCTTAAACCCCTTTCTCTATTATGTCATACTGTTCAAAGCGTATGATATCCTGCCCGGCCAGATTGCCATGAGCCTGAACTATGGATGGCCCCTTGTGCTAACCTTACTGTCTGTTCCCATACTTGGACAATCCCTGAGCAGGAGTCAGCTACTTGCGGTGTTAATAAGTTTTGTTGGGGCAGTGATTATTTCCACCAGAGGAAATATTCTAAGCTTTGGAGATGTGAGTCGTTTTGGGGTTCTGCTGGCAGTTGGATCCACACTTATATGGGCAGTCTTCTGGCTCTTTAATGCAAAAGATGGTCTTGATCCTGTGATCAAACTTTTTACAGGGTTCACTTTTGGTTTCTTGTACACAACACTGTTTTGTCTCTTTACCGACGGTATCACAATTCCCTCCGCACACGCATGGCCACCGTTGATATATGTCGGTCTTTTTGAAATGAGTATTACTTTTGCCCTGTGGCTCACCGCTCTGCAACTAACAACTTCAGCAGCAAGAATAGGAAACCTCATCTATATAACCCCATTTTTCTCCCTGCTGATTCTAAATAGTGTGGTTGGGGAAAAAATATATCCAGCCACCTTTTTCGGCCTGGCACTGATTGTGGGAAGTATTTTGTTTCAGGAATGGATGAGCAGGCCGCAAAGGAAGTCTTTATGAAACATTACCTCTATGCCATTGGAGCAATCTTATGCTGGGCAAGCCTTCCTGCAGCAACAGGATCGGGACTGACGAACCTTTCCACCGAAGAACTGATGTTTTTCAGCTTCACAAGTGCAGCCATTTTTTTGTATCTGCAAGGTGTTTTCCTGCAACGAACGTTTACTGTTTATCTCCCGGGGCCAAAAGGCTCATTACTTGGAATCTGGGGGATTTTTATATACCATTATGTCTATTATATGGCTTTAAGTCATGCCCCTTTGGTCGAAGGGACTATCCTGGCGACAACTTGGTCTTTCTGGGTAGTTGTTTTCTCATCTGTTGTTCTTTTTAAACGATTAAAAGTGTCCATCGTAGGTACTGCTCTTCTGGGTATGTTCGGAGCAGGGCTCGTAATGGCATCCGGCCAGAAGATTGGTTTGACCTCTGAATATACACTTGGATATGTTCTTGCTCTGTCCTGTGGGCTTATCTGGGCCAGTTTTTCGCTGGCGCTCAGTCGTATCAATTTACAAGGCGAGCCAATGACCGCTTTTACTATTTTCGCGGCCATTCTTTCAGCTCTGCTCTATCTGGCAACAATGCCCCATTCAATACCATCACTGCAATCTCTGCTTGCTGCCATTTATCTGGGCTGTGTCCCTCTGGGACTTTCCTTTTTTCTCTGGAACCGTGCTGTTAGAGGCGGGAATATGGTGATCATTGGTTATTTGAGCTACTTCACCCCGCCCCTTGCAGTTTTACTTGTGGCAATTATCCATGGAAAAACGGTGTCTGTCCAGGTACTGCTGGGCATGGTGGTTATTATTGTGGCGGCTATGGGAGGACGTTTGAGTCTTAGAGACAAGGCAACCCTGATGGACTCGTAAAAACGCTCCATCTCCTTCGTTACTGTAAATCGACAATCGCTTCGACACAACTTAACACGCTGAAAAGATAGTAATTTTACATACCTCGGATATGAAATCCTTGCAAGCCCATCCCATTTTCAACCTTTTTTATAGACTGACCGAATAGGAAAAAGCTGTACCTGTTAGAGCATTTCCAGCGCTATCTTGAAAACCACTTAAAGTAACTTCCAGCGAAGTGATACCATCACAAAAAGCAGCATCATGATTCCAGCTAACTCTATAGAAGAGATCCTGCCAGCCCTGGCTGCTTGCAAAACCATCCTGAGAGAGAACAACCTGACCAGTTTGCGCCATGGCTTCAGAAAAAGAAAAAGTAATAGATCCACTTGTACAACTGAGTGTTGAACCTGCCTGGGGAGATGCAATGGCTGTTGGGGAACCTGTATCAGCAGGTGGATCAACCACCACAGGAGTGTTATTATCACTACCACCTGATCCAGACAGGGCAAGGACAGCAGCTCCACCAAGCACTGCCACAGCTAGTCCAACCCCAACCACAGTAGTCGTTGAATACCCATCTTTTCCACCAGAAGTTGCAGGTGAAGGTTCATCCGTTTTCATCCGGCCCAATCCTTCCAGTTCCTGTAAAGAACTTTTGGCCATCTTTAGATTGGGATCCTCAAGTAAGGCCTTCTTAAACATTTTACCCGCCTCAACATACTCGCCCTTATCAGAATGCTCTATCCCAAGGAACAGGGCCAGTAATGCTGCCGTACTGGTGGATAGAGGTTTCTTGAGTTCTATTTTTTTCTCGGGTGAGACGGGGATTTTCAGCTGGTCGAGAATATTGAAAAGAACCTCTTTCTCTAATTTTGCAAGTTTATCCAATGCTCCGCTAACAATCGGTTGCCTGGTAACTATTTCAAAAGGAGTATCAAGAATAGATGAATGAATAACGATTTCCCGAGCTTTTCCTTTTTCAATATCACCACTGCTTACATAATAGGCTCCAAGCATTTTGCCAATGCTTGAAACATTCTGTCCTTCAACAACTCCAGAAGTAGCAGCATCCATTTGATCGAGAAGTGCCTGCACCTTTACCCTTTCCACAACTTGAATCTGTTCAATTTTCGCAAGATCTGTTGCCAGCATCAAAGCCAATCCTTTCTGCAGAGGGTTCAGCCTGGCCTGACCTGATTTGTTCTTAAAAGGAAGAACTGCAATGGAATTTGGCGTTTTGATGGTTCCAATCCCAGTTTCCTGTCCCAGTACTTCCTGTGCCCAGGTTCTGTCGGCCGCTGTTATTAACTGCCCTGCTTGAGCAAGGGCCGTACTATAAACCAGAATAGTCATCATTGACCATAAACGAAAAAGTAGCTTCTGCTTCATGACATTCTCCCACAAAAAAGTATCTAACGCAGATAAACTGCAAGTAAGTGCCTCGCATATGAAGCTTTTTACGTAGCCATCAACAATAACTATATCTGAATAAATAAATAGTACAATGACAATCTAACAGAAGACAGCAAAGGTGCCTGTAGCCATTGATAAGTATCAGATATTTCAGATGTAATCCAACAGAGTTACCCGTAAACACCAGGAAAAAGGAAAAAAATCTTTTGCAGAATCAACGAACAGTTTCGCATTCAACCTGGAAATGTTCGATGTGCTTACTCTTTGTTTTTTCGAGAAAAGCAACGCTTCTTAATCTGGAACCCTGCTATCAGCGATAGAACATAACTTGACAAATAAAGGAGTGTTACAGAAACACCTTCCATTCCAAAGGGATGTGAGGGTGTCAGAAAGAGGTAAGAATGTCCTGATATTGTCTTAAGAACCTGTTCATCAAGACTATCATTCAACCAGGCCATTACCAGAAAAAGTGGCAAGAGGTAGATCAAAACATATCGAAAATAATGTTGCGCCAGATAGACATTGAAATCTTCATCAATGGACTGATCAGCTGAATCATACATAGCGTCCCGCTGTTTTTTATCAGCCACTATGGCAATGTTGTCACGTTCAGTTTTTTGGGATACGAACTTTTCCCGAAACACTTTCTCCCTGGCTTCAACCTTAAGCCATTTTCGAAGGCCAAAGGCAAAACAAACAGTTAAAATCGCAATAACCACGACCTGAACACTATAAGGGATGGATAAGAAAGACATGGTGCCAAGAAAAACACCATCAAAGACACTTCGTATAAACAACAGCAATGGATACACAGCCCTGTAAAAAATAAAATCGAGTATATCGTAGTATGTTTGCATGTTTTTTCTTACAAGGGGTTATTTTTAAAATTGTTTTAGTACCAGACACAACAATAGGGATGAGGACTTTCCCCATCCCTATTGTCGGGATCTACTTCAATATTATAAGCGCTTTAACACATTATAATATTACTCTTATCGCATAAACCAGATAAGACCAGTGTACTTCAGACAGGTCAGAATCAAAGCACCAGCAAGAAGACGCTTGAGGGCAATCTCAGGCAGTTTCTTCTGAATTTTTGGTCCAACAACACCACCACACATGGCACCAGCTGCAATCAGAGCTGCCATGATCCAGTCAGGCTGGTATCCCATCATAACGTACTTGGAGATAGCTCCAACTGAAGTTGCAAATGTACCAGCGAGGGCAATGGGAACAGCAAGATACATTGGATATCCAACAAATGTGGTCATAAAAGGCATGAACATAAAGCCACCACCAACACCAAAGGAGGAGGCAATAATACCCATAATAATACCACCGATGAGCATCAGGAGAGGTTTAGCAACAAAGGTCTCTCCCCAGAAACGCATATCAAAGGCGATTGGATTGAATTTATCAAATTCAATGGAACCCATTTGCAATGCTTTTCCAGACTCTTTTGCTTCCTTAACAGCTTTATTGAATTTCTTGACAATAGCTGCCATGGCTTTCTTCTTCTCGATGGAGCTTGGCAGAGATTCGATAAAGAGTTTGATACCAATTACAAGACAGATGATACCAAGATAGAATTTAAACGCTGCAAGGTTCAGATATTTTGCAGAGAGTGGGGGTCCAATAAAGAAGGCACCACAAACGATACCAATGGCAAATGGAATCGCAACAGGGGTGGCAAAACGTTTCTCTTTGATAAAGGTCATAAGACCAGTAATAGGAGAACACATTGTAAGGAAAAGGTTTGTTGGTTTAATTGTGTTACCGGCATTAATACCGACAGGACCTTTGGTTCCAATAACTGTGATCTGGAATGCTGCGGTAAAAAGACCACCAGCTGCACCCATGATTACGAAAAGAACACCAATGATGAATGCACCAATGAAAACAACCATTGGATTCATGTAGACGTTACCGGTTTTAAAGAAAAAACCAGACTTTTCGATTTTAAAAGTATCGATTTTCTGACCGTTAACATATACGGCCATCTGGGTATCAGGGGCAAGGTTCTTGTATGGAGCCATGCTTATAGAGTATTTACCAGTTGCTTTGTCAAGCTTAACGGAAACACCTTCGTTCCATTGCTTGGCATCGGTACCGTAGTCACTCATAACCATACGGGCATTACCACCTGTGGGAGGCTTCTCCTTTACGATGGTATTCATCCCGAATTTCTTCTCATGGGAGTAAACCAGCATTTTCCACTGAGCTTCTGTGGTAATAGGACCAAGAGCAGCCTTGGCAGCAGCATCAACATCAGCCCATTTTTTGATCTTGTTTACCTCAACATTGTACTTAAATGGAGGAAAGGCAAAGATACCCTTGGTTTGCCCCTTGGGTGCTATCTTGGCAGTTGCCAGAGCATTTGGAGCTGTGGTTACAACATAGTATGATGGTGGAATGGCTGTATCGCCAAAGATATTTTTACCTTTTTTTCCTTTCATCAATCTGGACTTTTCTTTTGGTCCCGGAGCATCCTTTGCAGAAAACATCTTATCAGAACAGACTACTACAAAGAGTTCCTGGCCGGGATCGATACTTCCTTCAACCCCAATTGCGCTACCAGCTTTAACACTTTTTGTACTTAATGTACCGTCAATAGCCATGGCGTTGCTGCTGACAAACATTAAGCCTGCCAAAGCAACTAAGAGTAATGAAAATCGCTTCATACTTCCTCCTCATTTTTTTTTATTTGGTTAGTTAGTTAACCAAACGTAAAGAAACTTACTTAATTTCTACAATTTTCGCATCACCAACGTAATCACGACTTTCAAAACCAGTCATACTGGTCATTTTTTTTGTCAGAACCCCAATTTCTTTTAGGTTTCTGACAATCGTTTTTACGTCGTCGATGAGAGCCCGGTCTTCCAGGTCTTCCTCTAATAGTTGTGCTGTCCCGAGGGCAGCAAACAGTGGTGAATTAATCTCATGAGCAACAGTTCCGGCAAGCTCTATGACCCCCTGGAGCTTAACCCGTTCCAACTGCTCTTCCTCTAACTGCTTTTTTGCTGTAATATCACGTATAACTTCAATGACATACTCTACATTTCCATCAGAATCGATCATGGGAGAGGCTGTTCGCTCCATCCAGACCACTTTATCATTTTGAAGCGTCTTATGGGTAAACGTGGCACTCTTCCCGGTATCCAGCACCTTGTTCACCGGACAATCTTCCTCTTCACAATCCATGTCAGCCCAGAGGGTCTCATAGGGTATTCCTAAAAGATCATTTTCAGAACAATCCATCACATCCTGCAATACCCGATTCACTAAAATCAGATGTTTCTCTTTATCAACAACCAATAACTGCGGCCTGATACAATCGAGAATATTTGCAAGAAAACGCTCATTTTCCTCTATTTGATTAAATAATAATGTGATTTGCTGATAGGTTTTGGCATTACGAATGGCCACGCCTCCAACCTCCGCAGCAGTTACAGCAAAATTTATTTCACCACTTGTAAAACAGCGTGCAACATCAGAGAGTATACGGAGTACTCCAATGACCTCAACTCCTGCCTTTATGGGAATGGAAAGAAGTGACTTAATCCCCTCTTCTTCCATATTCGTTTTATAAATAATACGTGCATCATTGCTCACATCATAAATGGAGACAGGATCTCCGGACAGTGCTGCCTCTACATTCTTCTCATTCTCTATGTGCCCACGGTCCAGATATGTCTTGGATAAACCATAGGAGGCCACAAGTTCCAGCTGATTGCTCTGGGACTGTAGAAGACGGATGGAGCAGCCTTTACACCCAAGAGACTGGGGTAAACGCTCAACAATGGTGTCAAGGACAATGGACAGGTCAAGGCTGGAACTCACCAGATTGGAAATTTCCTGAACCTCTTTCATAAAATCTACCTGATTTTCCATCTCCGAAAACATTCTACTGTTGGAAATGGCAATACCTACCTGTTCACCAAGAGCCATGGCAAAAGAAATCTCATCTGCCGTAAAAACACGCTTATTTCTGGTTAGAAGACGTAGCATCCCAATAATGCTATCCTGAAACAGGATGGGCAGGGTAAGGACAGATTTTATACCCTCATTTTGCACCAGTTCCTGATCAAGGTGCCCTTCTTTCAGGTTCAACTCAGTTTTAGCTACGGGGTAACCAGAACGAATCATCTCCATGGTCTCGTCCGTATCAATGCTCATACGAGACAGATATTCCTTTGAAAGACCATGCGCTGCTCCCATGACAAACTGACCCGTTTCAGAATCAAGCAGACGTATGGTTGCTGCATCAACCGAAAGAAGATCCGGCAGACTACTGACAATGGTATCCATAACCTGTTGATGGTCAAGAACCATAGAGGTCATTTTCGTTACTTTCTGGAAAACCTTAAGATATTGTTGTTCCTTTATCAACGGCATTAATTCATTCGGCTCCCGTCAAATTTTCTCAATCTGATTTTGATATCTGCAAGGATGGATGCCACAGTTACGTGTATCCGACCCGAACCAGAGTCAATATCCTGTAAAAGGTATTTCTTTTCCACACACTTTCCTTTTTCGTTCTTTGCCAAAAGCCACAAAGAAAACTCATCACGATACAAGGGTGAAGTAAACTGAGAACTCGCAACTCTTGCCAAATTGCTTGTTTTACTCTCCACGCGACCAGGCCTTATACATCTGTCGCACTCTTCTTTCCTCCTGACTTCAGGACTTTTTCAACCTTTTCTTCGAGTTCATCACGATCAATGGGTTTAACGCAATATTCATCCGCGCCAAGACTGATGGCTTCACGGGCAGTTTCCACAGTGGGATAGCCCGTAAGCATTATGGCCTTCATGGACGGCTGTTCCTCTTTCAGGAAAGCCAACACTTCAACACCACTCATTTTTTCAAGCTTTATGTCAAGAATAGCCAAATCAATCTTGTGTTCCTTAGCATGAGCAATGGCCTTATCCTCTTCTGTAAAAGTGTGCACAGTGTGCCCTTTCTTGGAAAGGATTTTCCCAATCAAAACTGTTGCATCTCTAACATCATCCAGAGCTAAAATCTCCGCCATAACTTTTCCCTAATTTAAATTATCTAGTAATGAATTTCTTTGTATACTCGTTTATCTTTCAATAACAGGAGCTGCTTCCTTTGATAAAACAGGTAATTTTACATGAAAAGCTGTTCCCTGCACCTCACCTTCCTCACCCTTAACCGGACTTTCGACTTCAATAACACCACCATGATCCTTAATAATTCCATAGGAAACAGATAGCCCAAGCCCTGTCCCCTTCCCGACAGGTTTGGTGGTAAAAAATGGATCAAATATCTTTGCTTTAACTTCCTCGGGAATTCCATGTCCTGTGTCACGTACAGTGGCCACAATCTGCTCATTCTCTTTATCATAATGACAGGACAGGTATAGCTTTCCGCCACCCTGTTTTTCCATGGCATGATGGGCATTATTAACAAAGTTAATAAACACCTGACGTAATTTTTCCGCATCTCCAACAATGCTTGGCAAATCTTTCTCCAAATTCCGCTGGGCATAAATATGATCCATGTTCAAAGAATGTTCGGTCACAGCAAGAACATCCTCCATTACTTCATTTATCAAAATATTTTCACGTGCGCTTTCTGACTGTCGAGAAAACTTGAGTAAATCCGCAACAATTTTACGGCATGCCTTCGCCTGACGCTCAATGACAATAAGACTCTCTCCCTCCTCACTTTCGGGAGTAAAATCATCCATCATCAATTGGGCATACCCTAGAATCACACCTAAGGGTGTGTTAATTTCATGTGCAACACCTGCCGCCATTTGTCCTACTGATGCCATTTTTTCGCTGGATGCCAGCTGTTCCATCATGGTTCTAACTCTGGTCAAATCCTTGGCAATACCTTCACAACCGATAAAATTATGCTCTTCATCATATACCGCCGTTGCAGAGAGAAGGACATAAATGACAGTACCATCCGCACGAACAAATTCCACTTCGAGATCTTCCACAAAACCGTTGGCTATAAGAGTTTTGAAATATTTCTCCACATCTCCTTCATTATGAAAAATATCACTGAGCTTCAAGCGGGGATCATCTTCCATTGAATACCCAAGCATCTTGTAACCTGCATTATTCATAGTCGTAAGACTGTCGACTGAATCACAGAAATAAACCATGTCTTTGGAGTTAACAAAGAAATTACGAAATTTTTTCTCTGAGGCGGAAAGCTTTTTGGTTCGTCTTTCTACTATTTCCTCCAGATTTGCATTCAACCTCTGCAGCTTTCCTGCTGACACTTCAAGCTGTTCATTGGCATGCCTTAAGCTGAGAGCCTTTTTCTGCATTGCACGAAAAGCTTCCAGCCCCTTGTTGTAATAAACACTTACAGCGGCAAGAGAAATCATGAGAAGGGTGTTAAAGCCGCCGGAATATGGTGCTAAACCATGCCATATAACTTCATTGCCACTGATCATCAAAATTTGTTTTAGGAGATGACCAACAGCACGGGATACTGAAAAACAGACCAACGTAATACAAAAGTAAAAAAGGAAGCCCCACAGGAAATTTCCAGGTTGCCTGCAAATCAAACGATAGGCATACAATAGAGAAAGAAATGAAAGAACAATTATTATTACAGAACCAACCATATCCACAATTATGGTTGGCAGCATTGGAAGACTGGTCATACTTCTTCTTCCTCCAAACTGCTCCGGTAAAGCCCTTTCATTCCAAGGTAAAGGCATAGAAGAGCTGGAATACTGAAGAGGTGGTCAAGCTTTGTAAAATAAACAAGAAGCTTTACATTGGTAAACGGGCCAGGCAGGCGAGTACTCAGGTACCCATTCTCAGATAAATAAAATGAACTGTCCACATAAGAAGCAAGAGAATGCCCTGTGAAGGCAACAACATTCCATAATATTATAAAAAAACAAAATGCCTGAAGAAAAAGCCATCCCCTGGACTTAAAGGAACTCTTACGAATGCCCCAAAAGAGATATCCCATTGAAGCCGCATAAAAAACATGAGCCAATTGATGAACATACAGACCTTCCCGGGCTCCATGACCTTGGAACGCCCAGGCGTTAACAGGAAACACAGTCAATACCAGAAGGAAGAAAAGCGGAAAAATCAGACGTATTTTCTTAGAAGAATTCATACAATCCATAAAAAATGTTCAGGGTGCTGCAAAACCATCCATATCTGTCTCAACATGAAACAGTTATTCGTGTAGCGCAAGTTGTTGCACATTTAATGCCAAAAGGGTTTCGTTTCCGTAACAGGGAATACAATTATGTAATATCAGGTAGTTGCCAATCTCCTCATGCGACACCGTGGTACCGATCATCTTTGTCGCCCTCCCCATATGGTGCAACAAAGCAGAGGCACTGCATCACGTGTGATGCACCATAATGGTAATGAGCCTTTGCACGAAAACAGGCCATCATTTTGATATTATATGACATAAAGCTATTATAGCGGCAAATAAAATAGGGGATGCATCGTGATTGATGCAGGGTAGCGGGGATACTTCTCAAACATTCAGATTATTCGATAGACTCCCGATTTTATTCATGAAGGACTCCTAAAAAGGGTAAAATCCCAATGGCTAAGCAGATAGGCAGACTTCGAAAAGCTTCATATGCAAGGCGCACATTTTTTATTTAATTTCGGCATACTAAGATACGTTGAAATCAAACAAAAAAAATGTAGCAACGAAGCAGATGGGGAATTTTACGACGCCATCATTCATTGTTCTCTGAACGATTCTGATTGAATCTGTAATCGTTGCATGAGCCGTTGAAAAGACTGCCTCCCTAAGCCACTGGCACGTGCAGCAGCAGAGACATTGCCGCCACTGACGGTCAACGCTCTTTCAAGATAGCTTGCAGTAAAACCAGACAATACCTTTTCCTTCGCCTCGTTATAAGGAAGCCGATGGATGCGACCAGCAACATCAGATCCTGTTTTATCGATTGGGTTTTCTTCTGCTAATTCTTCAGGACTAAGGAGATCATTGGGAGTTATAAGGGATCCAGGTGTGAGCAAAACAGCCCGATTGAGTCTGTTTTGTAATTCACGAACGTTCCCCTTCCATGCTCTTCGTTCAAGACATTGCAATGCTTCCGGGGATAATTCCATCCCTTTTCTCTTATACTCACGAACAAATTCATTAAAGAAATGAAGTGATAGCAATGGGATATCCTCTCGAATTTCAGCCAATGACGGCATTGTAACAGTCATCACGTTCAGCCGATAAAAAAGATCTTCCCGGAATTCACCTTTAGCAATTTTAGCTTCAAGATCCTGGTTGGTAGAGGCAAGGACACGAACATCGACTTTTACAGTATTGGTCTGGCCCAGGGGTTGAATTTCCTTTTCCTGCAGCACCCTGAGCAGCTTGGTCTGGAGAGACACAGGGATGTCAGCAATTTCATCAAGAAGAATGGTGGAGCCTGCTGCCTCAAGAAAAAGTCCGTCTTTGTCATTATCGGCCCCTGTAAATGCACCTTTTACATATCCAAAAAGTTCACTTTCAAGGATTTGTTCAGGCAACGCAGGACAGTTGACCGTCACCATTTTTTTATCACCACGTCCACTCATTTTGTGGATTGCTCTGGCAGCAACCTCTTTACCAGTACCCGACTCTCCACGGATTAAAACAGTAGCATCACTCTGGCTGAGTCGAGTCAAAAGATCAATGGCCTGCTGCAAGGGGATACTCTTGCCAACAAACTCAGTGTGACGATCACTTTTCTGTAACTCTTTATGTAATTGCAGGTTTTCACGCAGGAGTTGGGTTCTCTCAAAAGCACGAAGGATAATCTGGCTTATTTTAGCGTTATCAAAAGGTTTTTCCAAAAAATCATATGCACCGTTCTTCAAAGCAGCGACTGCCATTTCTATGGTACCATACCCTGTCATAACAACCACGCTGACAGTTCTATCTATTTCATAAACCTTCTCCAGAAGTTGCAAGCCATCCATATCAGGCATGACAATATCTGTCATGATCACATCAGGATGCCATGAAGCAATCAGATCCAGTGCTACGGTCCCGGACTTGGCAATGGTCACCTCACAATCACATTTTTTTGCAAGAACTTTGCGTAAAAGAATGAGTAAGTCCCTCTCATCATCTACGATAAGAAGCCGTTTGGACCTGCTGCTATTCATTTTTTACCTCCCTCACGTTCCTCACGCATTGCCTGAAAATACTGCTGTACAAAACGACCTGACACGGTATCAATAATTGAAAAATGGAGGTTTCCTTCAGAAACAAACGAATCAGTGAGGGCAAAGAAAATATCCCTGGAAATTTTTGTCGTAATTTGATCCAGGAGATTCTTATGCTTATCATCAGGAAGGCTGTGACAACGCAAGGGCCTTCGATCAAATATCAAACACTTGCCATCTTCAAAAAGAGGACAGCTGAACTCCGTTGTATCTCCTTGCTTGTCGGCCTTAAATGCCAGTTCAAGAACAATCTTACGTTTTTCCCGGCTCAGGCTTGAATTGATGACATGACTTACATAAACAGCCTCAACAAGTTGTAAATCAAAAGATTGCGAACAGATACTGGTGTCAAGTTCTGCCGTACCCGCATCTGCAAGCAGTGCCTCGTAATCACGGAAGAACGGTAAAAGATCAACAGTGGCACTTGGATTTTCAATGCTTGGCTGTCTTGCATCTAACTGCCCTTGTTGTTTGCTGTATTTTTTCAGGAGTTTCCATTGGCTATAGTTAGTTGGATTTGCTCTGCTTCCTTTAAGGGTTTTTTCCGTATTCTTTAAAGCAAGTCCACGCCTTAGGAAATATGCAGAGACAAAAGTGCCCGTGCGCCCATGCCCATGGCGACAGTGGACAAGTATCTTTTTCTTTAAATACAGTGCTTCATCCATCCACTCCAGAGCCTTTTTCATCTCTTCCAAATCAGGCGCACACTCATCGGGAGTAGGGAGATAATAAACTTCAAATCCAAAATCTTCTTCTATTTCATGCAGATCTGTAAACTCCCCACATAAATTCACAATGCCCACTATCCCCTGATCCCTGATGGACTCAAGCTGATCGTACGACATGGGCGCATACCCTACTGCAATCTGGCTTGTAAGCCAGTCCAGCTGGTATGACATATTTTTTTCTTTCATTTTATACAGACTCCATCAAAAATGCTTTCACCTGTGCTTTCACCATTGCCTCATCTTTGAGGCGCATATCCATTAATTTTGTTATTCCAAGAAGGCGGCCCAGCATCTGCAGTTTTTGTAGCAGTTTTTCTGCAGCCATATGTTGTACCCTGGCATCGAGCAGATCTCCACGAGGCCTGACTTCAAAACCACTCTCCTTGAGAATGCTTTCCACAAAGTCGATCCGCAGACTCCGCCCTGAAAAGTCGCCGCCTCCCCCAGCAAAACGGAACTGACAATAATTTCTTGCAGCATCATTATCACACATGGCATCCACCAAAGTAAAATGATACCCAAAACGCATGTTTAGATTCACATAATTCTTTCCGAGTACTGCAAAACTGGCAAAATCGGACGAGTCCTTACTGACAAATCCACCAGCTAAATTAATTTCGTCAAAACTTTTCCAATCAAAATGGGAACGGTCCCCCCACTCAACACTTGGATGTGTCAACCCCTGCCACAGAGCAAGGAAGGGAGGACAAGAAACCTCGTTCACTTCAATATCCTCACCTGCTGATTCTTTAACCTCCAACCCTCCACCGACATCAATCAGGTAGACATCGAGGGGAAGAGTGGAGATTAATTTTCTTTTTCCTTTTGATCTTCCGCTGCCTCTGTCCCCAAGAGAAAACATGGTTCGGACAGCCTGCTCATGGGAAAAACGTATAATATCATGTAGTGAGCGACAAGATTCGGGAACAAAATTTTCTGCCTCCGGATCAAGCAGATTAAGGGGTGTTACAAACCCTAAAAGGCCACGAAGTCTCCGAAAATAAGGGAGATCTTTCTGCGCCTTATACAGTGGCTCAACCGTTACTTCCGGCAGGCAGTTACCCTGCCATAACTCTTGAATATCAGCAAAAAGACTTAACTCTTCCCCGTGAGTAATTTCACGAGCCTTATCCCCCACAGCCAGAAGTAACGGAACCCCAAACTCCCTGCATACTGTTGAAAAATGGCCAGCCACAGAACCAAGCTCCGCAACAACACCACTCACCTGCTTTAAAACAAGGACTGCGGAGGGCAGCGTTTCCCTCAGAACAAGAATTGCCCCATTGGGTACTTTTTCCAAAGGATGATCAGAATCAACAACGTAAGCAGAACCATATGCCTGCCCCATGGCAGCTGTCACTCCAGTTTGAAATAAAAGTTCGCCGTTTTCCGCCAGAGGTTTGACATTTTCAACAGCATCCATTGATTGCTGAATTTCGAGGGGGCGACACTGCAGGAAGATGAGCTCTCCGTCCTTGGTTATCGACCACTCTATATCCCTTGGTGTTGTATAGGCATCGGCAAGGTGCTGTCCCTGCGTACAAAGCTTATCAAACTCGCTGGCTGTTAACAGCTCCGTTCCACCTTTATCGCTCCTTGTATTAACATCAAATGATTCCGGAATTACCCTGCCACTTACAAGCGCATCTCCTTGTCCACGTACAACATGGATGGAAAGACTCTCTTTACTTTCATCAGACGGATCAGCTGTATACATAACACCACTGGTTTTCGCCTCCACCATTTCGAGAACCAGAACAGCCATTCCTGTCTCTTCATCACTAAGACCGGAATGAATACGATAGGCCAAAGCCTCTGGAGTGTATTTACTGCTAATCACCTTCAGCCAGGCATCGAGTAGATCTTCACCGCCAATATCAAGCTGGGTCAAATACTGTCCAGCAAAGGAACAGGCCCCGTCCTCATTCAGACAACTGCTGCGAACGGCGACAAGGGGCGCTGAATTATCAGATTTATCGGCAAAATCCCTCCATGCAGTTGTCACTTCATCAGCAATCTCTGACGGCATGTCTCCACTCATGATTAGAGCGATTAATTTCTCAGACACTGCCACCAGATGTTCAGGGTTCCAGCTTTCTATTGTACAAAGAATATCATCCACAGATCTGCGGAAGTCATTATAGGCCATGTAATAATTAAAACTGTTTGCGGTAATTACAAAGCCTTCAGGGATGGGGAGATCAAGCTCTACGGCAAGACTTGCCAACTTGGATGCTTTGCCACCAACAAGATTTTCATTATTCATTCCGTCCTGAATAGAACAGACAAAAGGAGGTGCCGAATCAAGATTCGGGGGAGCCAGCAAAAACTTACTGTAAAAATCAAACTTTTTAAAATAACTTTTCAGCGTAACATGAGCTCCCGGAGTCATTTCTTCCAGGCTCTCAACCATACCCAGAACATTCGAAGCCAGGCTTTGATAGCGTTTTCTGATACTGCTTAAGTCCTCTTTTCTTCCCTGATAGTACAAGGCTTCCAGCTCTGCCATGCCTTCATGCGCCTGGCCATCGTACTGTAGAAGTGCTTGAAAAGATTCATAGGTTGACCGCAGCACTGCGCCAGGGGCAAAAACTCGATAAGTCCAGTATTTGAACAAGTTATTAACTAGCATCAGTACGCCTCAGAATGCTCGAGGAAGATGGTAGTAAATCACTTTTGGGGCCATCTTCCTACAAGCTGCATTATGGTTTACCTGCATAGATATCCTCATCCCTATCTCTGTAAATTCCTTCACATCATAAGAGTGCCGAATAGCTCGGTGCCCACACTACCATATTTCACGTCAAATTTCATCCCCGATGGACTCCAGGAAAGCTCAAAACAGGATGGGCTTGAAAATGTATAACCTTTTCTGCGTTAAGGTACGTTGGGGAGATCGTAAAGTCACACTATCAAGAAGGAGATGAAGTATTGTTGAATTGTAACTACTCACGGGGTAAACGCCTTACTTTCGCAAACCACTGATTTTGCAACTGCCTACAGGGCTGCAACTTTTCGCAGGCAGGCTGGCACAGCGTATAAAGCATGCGTAAGTCAGCGTGGCCGCGCAGGTACGCGAGGCACGAGTCTCCACAGAGATGCTGTGCCCTGTGGGCAGTTACGTTGAATTTACTGATCACAACAACCATACGACTGATATTGCAAGCACTATTTTTTAACGATTTTGAAGAGCTTAGGGGAAAGGACGTTCTCAGACAAACTCCCGGCGGAAGAGGCCAAAATTTCGTTGGAAGAATTCTGGAGAGAAGCAATTATGATGGCGTCGTAAAAAACTTCATATCCGAGGCACGAAAATTTATAATCTTTTCAGCGTACTAAGGCACGTTGAAGAGATTGTAACTTTGCAGTAGCGAAGAAATGAAGAGTTTTTACGACGCCATCAATTATGGGAAAATGCAGACTATAACAAGGCAGGGATCAAGCTTTCATACAATCAATCACTTCCTCCACGAATGCTCGGGGAATAAAAGGTTTAGAAAAAGTTTTTTTTGCACCCATGGCTTTTGCCAGTTCCAGATATGTTCCCGGCCCCGCTTCTCCGCCACCGGATACTGCAACTATTGGTATTTTATGGTTTATCCTCTGTAACTCTTGTATGGTTTCAAGGCCTTCTTTCTCTGGCATAATGAGATCACAAATAACTAAATCCGGGTGTAATTGCTGAAATTGTTGAACGCCAATTTTTCCATTACCCGCCTCCACGACATCATAACCTTCCTCTCCAAACAGCAACTTCACCATTCCACGAAACATATTGTCATCATCAATAACCAGTATTCTTTCCATCTACTTACCGTGTTCAATCCATATTATTTGATGGCATCGTAAAAACTCTTCATCTGCTTCCTTGCTACATTTTCTGTTTAATTTCAACGTATCTTAGTACGCCGAAACTAGACAAAAATGTGCGCCTCGCATATGATTTTTTACTTAGCCATCGGGATTTTAACCTTTTTACGAGTTTATCTTATTTTATTTTGGACAGTAACTAACGCGGATAAACCGCAAGTAAGTGCCTCGAAGGTCTCTCTTCGTTCGCTATCTGTTGTTTATGCTAATAATTTGAGTTTGAAACACTTCGATTTTCTTGTTTTTTATTACAGCTTTTCAGGAGTAAGGCACTAAAGCGGGATACCTGCAACCCAGGTTTTGAGGCTGAAGAAACAGAAAGACTGATAGTATGGATTTTTCATTTTCCGCCAAGATCCATTCCAATTGTTATGTTTTTCACGGTTGGTTCTCTTTTTTGTTTTGCAACATTATGTTGCTGTGTTTTAGATATTATGGTTGTGAGTTAAATAAAAGACCTGCCATCCTTGCAACGTGGATTAAGATGAAACAAAATTTCACCCAAGAGCCATAACCAAGGAGGCAGGCCACAATGAGAACAATAAAATATATCGGTTTGGATGTACACAAAAATTCGATTTCCATATCAACAGCAGACGAGGGACGTGATGGCGAGGTAAGATACTACGGCAAAACTGGTAATGATATGGATCAACTCATTAAGGTGTTTCGTAAATTTATTTCCAAGGGTTTTGAGTTGAGCTGTGTTTATGAAGCTGGATGCTGTGGCTACTATCTATTACAATTTTTTTGTACAACAAACCCGAATTATTTTATGTTAAGCTTGTGGCCGTCCGCCGTGGGTTATGGGGCTTGGGG
>CAMZLK010000026.1 GCA_947311475.1 uncultured Desulfocapsa sp. | reverse complement strand
TGCCTGTTACCCACAAATATTTACACAACGTAAATTCAATAAGTTAGAACTGCGTATAAATATCACTTTTGCGAGATGTTCAATTTTCAGATATCGTAAAAACAGTTAGTTAAGTATATGTAGACCTTCCTTTGCAAGATGGGGGTAACTGGCAGTCCTAGCAAAAGAAATCTACAATCACCCAAACGACCTCTCCCCTTTGTGCCAGAAAACCACTGCTCCCTGAAAACCATTCACAAACTCTCGAGATACTCTTCCCACTCAAGTGGAAGCATATCCTTTTTTTTGTTATTGCAAGTTTTGCAACAGGGAACGAGGTTATCTTTTGTACTCCTCCCCCCACGGGAAAGCGGGACGAGATGATCCATGGTGAGGTCTTTAAAGGCTGATTTTTCTCCACAAAAATAGCATCTCCCTGAAGAGGTTTTCTGCTGCCACCAACGGCTTTTGCGCAAATTCCTTGCCTTTGCTCTTTCCGTACGAATCAGAGCATCCTCCGGCGCATCAAAATCAAGAAAGCTCCTGCTCATTCCACAAGATCTCCAAGTAGGATTTTGCGTGATGCTCCAATCAGATACAACGAGCCTGCAATGAGTATCAGATCATTTGCTCCAGCTAATCCTTCTGCCTCCTGGATGGCTTTTTCCACATTTGAATGGAGTGTACATCTCCCTTGCAGGTGTGCCGGTACATTTTGCAGAAGTAATCCCGGTTCTGCTGAGCGCTCGCCTTTGGGTTTGGTCAAAATGATTCTATCGGCTAGTGCTGCAACCAAGGTTACTGTTTTTTGTAAATCCTTATCAGCCATTGCCCCCCATACAAGAATTAACCTTTGGTAGTTACACTCTTTTGACAGCGTCTGCACAAGACTTTCAACTCCTGCAGGGTTATGGGCACCATCCAGAAGATAGGCAAGAGTTCCCGTTCCTCCCGAACATTGTACCTGTTTTCTACTTGCACGTTCCAGGCAAAAATATTCCAGGCGCCCCGGCCACTTCACTTTTACCAGTCCCCGCCTGATCTGATCAGCTGAAACAGACAACCCGACCCCTCCCAGCAGCACGAGTGTTGCAAGGGCAAGTGCTGCATTTTCAATCTGGTAGTCACCTTTCATGGAACAGCGAAGATTTTTATAAGACAATTTTATAAAACTCTCTTCAGCAACCCAGTTCCAATAGCCGGTATCTGCCCGCGTTGCTCTGAAGGCATCACCGTACAACAGAAGTTTTGATTCCTTTTCTTTGCATTTAGACTCTACTTCAGCAAGGCCTGCGTCTTTTTTTACAGCCGACACCACAGGGACTCCAAACTTTATGATGCCAGCCTTTTCACCGGCAACACTGGATATGGTATCCCCAAGATAGGCCTCATGATCCATACTTACATTGGTGATGACAGAAACAAGCGGTGTTACAATATTGGTTGCATCCAGGCGTCCGCCAAGACCTGTTTCAAGTACCACCAAATCCAGGTTTTCTTCTGCAAACCAGAGGAAAGCAAGTGCTGTGGTAAACTCAAAATACGTTATTCTATCTGTCCCTAATACCCCACGTATCCTGGTGGCAAGCACTGCAAACTTTTCTTCGCCGATATAAGTATCATTGATTCGGAATCTCTCCCGAACAGAACTCAAATGCGGCGAGGTATAAAGCCCCACCCTATATCCAGCCTCTGACAGAAGTGTTACAAGAGTAACGCTCACAGACCCTTTCCCATTGGTTCCTGCGACATGAATCGTTTTCAGGCTCCGTTCCGGATTTCCAACACTTGCCATGAACGAGTTCATGGCATCCAGGCCAAGTTTTATTTTATGAAACTGGAGACTGTCGAGGTAGTCCCAGGCTTGCTGATAGTCCATACTTTTGATCTTCTAACGTATTGAGAGCTTTGCGTAGTCCAGATGCAGGGTTTTTATTCCGTGCCGCTGAAAAGCCACATTTACCGATCGCCCTTTCGGTTTATCCTGAACAACACCTTCGCCGAAAAAGGGGTGCTTAACACGTACACCTTTCTTTAAATCCTCCGCCGACAATTTTGTTTTCTTAGTCTTTCCAGGAAGGGTCATCCCATTGAAAGAAGCAGGTTGTGATGTTACAAACGAAGACCTGCTTCGTTGAATACCATTATTATCAATTCGTTCAAAAAGCCCTGCCCGCAACTCTGAGAGAAAAGGAGACATACCAACCCTTCGAAACTGCCTGTCGGGTGTCATGAGTTCCCGTGGGTAGGTAAGATAGAGATATTTCCTGGCTCTTGTTGCTGCAACATACAAAAGTCTGCGTTCTTCCTCCCATTGCTCCCCAATCGCTGCTGCTGTATGGGGAAACCTGCCATCAGCAAGTCCCATCACAAAAACGGCATCCCATTCAAGTCCTTTGGAGGAATGGATGGTGGATAAGATCATCCGTTCTTTGTCATCACGGGAGAGTCCTTTTGCAGTTTCTGGTGGATCAAGTGTTGTATCATCCACAAAACCTTGCACATCATCATAGCCTGCAATAATTGATTTCAACTGATCGAGATCTTTTTGCCGTTTAGGAAAATCATCTCGATATATTTTTTCAAACAGTGGCTGATAATGGGCCCAAACCAACTCATACAAAGTACCTGGTGCTGTTTCCTTTTCCATGTCTACAAATAGCTGAGCAAGCTTTGCAACTCCTGGCGCCCAACTTTTGCCACAGGGGAACTCAGCCAAAGTCTGCCCGGGGTTATCTCCCCTTGCAATGGCGTCAGTTATCTTCCTGGCAGTTTTGGGACCTACCTTATCCAGATGAAGGAGAATCCTGTTCCAGGACAGTGTGTCAATCGGGTTCACGCGAAGTCGTAAAAAAGCTATCACATCCTTCATATGAGCAGATTCTGTAAGCTTTAAGCCACCCCGCTTTTCAAATTCAACACCTGTTGAATTCAACTCCATCTCGAGTTTGTAGGAGTGAAAACCGGACCTGAAGAGAACAGCAATATTGCTAAGTTCTATTCCATTTCCCCGCAACTCTGCAATTTTCTTTGAAACAAAAACAGCCTCTTCTCTTTCATCCCTTCCCGCAAAAAGACGTGGTTTTTCATCCCCTTCAATTCTGGTGAAAAGCGTTTTTGCATACTTCTCTGAGGCATTACGGATAATATCATTGGTAAGGGAGAGTATGGGCTGGCAGGAACGGTAATTTTCCTCAAGCTTAATGATTTTAGTTTCGGAAAACACCTTGGGAAAACGCATGATATTGTAGAAATCGGCCCCTCGAAAGGAGTAGATGGATTGGGAATCATCACCCACCACCATCACATTTTCATGACCATAGGCCAGAAGACGTACGATTTCCGCCTGAATAAGATTGGTATCCTGGTACTCGTCCACCATGATGTGTGAGTACCTTGCGGCAATCTCCTGCCTGGCTTCCGGTACTTCATCGAGCAGACGTTTCCAGTTCACAAGCAGATCATCATAGTCCATTAATCCGTTATTAAATTTGAACTCCTGATAATGTTTTTCAAGATTGACGATATCATCAACATGTTCGCTGAGGTGTGAATAACTTTCATAAATAAGATCGTCAATGGCGATTGATTTATTCACTGACCCTGAAAGGATATTTATCAGAACCCTTTTGGTTGGGAACTGTTTATCCTTACCAGTAAGCCCCAGTGAGCCTTTTAGGAGGTTAACAATCCCCTCAGCATCGGCCCTGTCTATGATGGTAAAAGAGGAGCCAAAGCCCAGATGGTGCCCATGCCTTCGGAGCAACATATTGGCAATACCGTGAAATGTCCCGCCAACCACCTTGCGACAGGTTTCATTGAGCAGCAATCCTGCACGCCAGAGCATTTCCTGGGAAGCCTTTCTGGTGAATGTGAGCAGAAGGATTTTCTCAGGATCAACGCCCTGCTCGAGAAGGTAGGCAACTCTGTAAACAAGGGTTCTGGTTTTACCGCTTCCTGCCCCTGCAATTACGAGCAATGGCCCTTCTGTTGAGGTAACTGCCTCACGCTGTGAAGGATTTAATTCATTCAGATTAACTGATGATCCTGCAGAAGTTACAAGAGTTTGAAAGATGTCATTATCCATGGCCGCCACCTTACCACAGAGCCTTTCCAGCCGCAACGTTGCTTGACAGTTGTGACAGGGAGTTTATAGTAGGCGACATCAAACATCGACTAGTAAAGGATTTACCATAAAACGAATTCAACAAAGAAGACAAAACAATGAACACAGACAAGATAGATATGCTTTTCACCGACGAAACGCTGAAACAACTCTTTCCTGCAGATCGCACAAATGATTTTTTCGAAGCCCTATTTGGTGATGCAGATGAGGGTGCATATGATATCGCTCTTGGCTATGGTGGTGTAAGCGGAAACACCCTTACCATGGAGCTAACACTCCACGAACGTCCCGGGTGTTGTTTAGTCTGCAATCTGACCCAAGGGTTGCCGCAAGTTTTCAGCCGCCATCCGATTATCAACGTACCAGGAATTGTAGCCGATGTTGACACACTTCTTGGGGATATTGCAAACTGCAATGAATGGGCCCTCGGTCATACGGAGCAACGACAAAAAAACATGCATATTATCCCAATATCCATAATGCTTGAATAAATTTCCATGGCAAACCATAGAACAAAAAAAGGGCCAATCCTGATAAAGGATCGGCCTTTTTTTATTGACTGGCTTTTGCCAACTACCCACGGGAGCAAGGGACTTATTTTTGCAAATCGCAGATTTTGTAATTGCTTTCATGGTACCGCAGTTTCTCGCATACAGGCAGGGGGTAAAAACAGTGCGTGAGCAGTTACTTTTTTCTATTAGGGGCCGTCCGAAAATAAGCTGGACAATATCGCGCTCAAATTTAGGTCAGGTTTGTTCGATCTGATTGAACAAAACCGCAAGCGTAGTTACGCTACGCCGAGGATTTTGTGATTGAAGATCGAACAAAGATGACCTAAATTTGAGCGCGATATTGTCCAGCTTATTTTCGGACGGCCCCTAATAGAAAAAAGTAACTGCTCACGCACTGTTTTTACCCCCTGCC
>CAMZLK010000025.1 GCA_947311475.1 uncultured Desulfocapsa sp. | reverse complement strand
GAGAGATTAAGGGAGGGAAGCGATAAGAAGCGGAGCTACTAAAGAGGTAAAACGACAATGCTCGCATCTGACTGTATTCGTGATGTTTTTGTATAGCTGGGAAATTCAATATTATACTGCTATCAAGGTGGGGAAAGTGTGTTTAGAGTGGGTGATCAGGTATATAGCGAGGAACCAGGTTGTCAGTTGGAGCTTAGTCGCCTCAAAAATAGTACCTGAAATCAGTGAAATTTGCTTCTTGCATGCAGAACATTGGTAAAGTTTCCGTGTTTTAAGCTCGTAATGGTGTGAACTTCCACAATCTGGGCAAACGAGTCCTTGTGGCCAACGCATTGAATACAGCGCATTTTCACACTGCTTTTCCGAACCGTAATTATTAAGAAATTTAGGTAAACTCAAACCTTTTTGAAACTATATTTTGTTTTTTGGCATGAGAACCTCCTTGAGGTTAATCTTGGAGATCAGTATGACACACCAAGGTGCTCACAGAGTGAGCCCCCTAGCTTTTTTTTCGACACCCTGCGCTTTAGTGGTAATCAGATTTCGAAATGTATCGCTTTAAATCCCAACTGTTTAGCAACATCACAATGATGCCACGCCTGATCCAGGAACTGTTGAGCCTGCTCAAGCACTTCTGGAGTAAACACCTTACTGCTTCTGTGTCCAACTCATTGCTTAAAAAAAGATGGCGGGCCTTCTTCGCGTAATTGTCTGAGGGAGCGGGCAACACATCTTTTTGAGATACCAAAGGTATTTACAATATCGACATGGCGACAGCGTCCGGTATTTATTAACTGGGAGGGAAATAAGGGAAATTGTCGCAGATCATCAGGGGGGTGTGAATAGATTGGGTGGCAGCCCAAATAATAGATCCAACGAGAATTGACACGCCAGACTGAGGTGAGACCATTTATTTCAATTGCACCAATAGGAATAGCAGATAAAATAAGTTGCTGTATGACTGCACTTTTCTACTGCAGTTTTTGTGGTGAAAATCAGGAAGAAAGGTGCCACTATTGTTTTCCCATTGCAAGAAAAAAAGTCTATTTGGTGGAGAACTTTCAAAGGATTGGTTTTATAGGATTATTCTGAATAATGTGGGCTTGAGGCTAGGTGTCTAAGTAAGGAGTTCTGAAATTGTTTGTAGTTATCTAAAATTTTGAGTAACGTTCCTCAAAAACTAAGGTAAACTTGCAATGAGAAAAACCCCAGAGTTCAAATGATACCAACAGTCCACGATATTGCCAAGGCAGCAGGCGTCAGTCTTGCGACGGTGGATCGTGTGCTGAACAACCGCCCTGGCGTACGGAAAAAAACCTGCGACAAGGTGCAACAGGCAATCAAGAAAATCGGGTATGTACGTGATATCTCGGCTGCCAATCTGGCACGGCGCAAAGTATATCGATTCGCTTTTTTATTACCGGATAGCCCAGGGCCATTTGTTTCAAGCATACGTAATAACCTGCATAATGTGAAAGCGCCCCAAATTACTGATCGAACCCGAATTTTCGTGCGCTTGATTCCGATTAATGATCCTCATAAAACAGCCAGGATAATGGATCAATTTGCGCCGGAAGATATTGATGGGGTTGCTGTTATGGCACAGGAAACGCCACAGGTTCGCGATGCGATGGTTCGACTACGTGATCGGAATATTGCCGTGGTAGCATTTGTTTCCGGGCAGCCGCATGTGGCGCAGGATCACTTTGTCGGTATTGACAACGTTGCTGCCGGACGTACAGCGGCAACGTTAATGGGACGCTTCTTATGTTGTGACAAAGCAAAAATATTAACGATTTCCCATTCGACGCAGGCCCGCGACAGTCTTGAACGCAGGCTGGGATTCGATGCAGTCATGCGCGAACAATTTCCGGGTGTAGAAGTGCTGCCAACTCTGGAAACTCATCGAGACCCGGTGAGAGCTGGAAAAGTCATCGCCCAATCCGTACGAGTGCATCGTAATATTTCCGGGGTGTATTTACTGGTATCTGCCGACCCCGCTCTTCTTGAAGCTCTGCGTGAGAAAGGGCTTTTTTCAAGTGCTGTAACAATTGCCCATGAATTAACATCGCACACAAAGGAATCGCTGCTCAACGGAGAAATTGATGCTGTGATTACACAAAATGTTGGGCATTTGGTGCGCAGTGCGTTACGCGTTCTTCGGTCCAAGTGCGATGGATTGAAGTTTGATCCGTCTCAGGAAAACATTCGCATTGAAATTGTAACGCGTGAAAATATTCACTGACCGTTATTTGCTGATTTAAAATTGTCAGAAGCATACTGTTTAAATAAACTTTATTTCGCAAAAACAATCAGAAGTGATTCCAATTTTTGTGTTAACTATTTGAAGATTGTTAAAAAAACCTTTACATGAGGTACGCACCTCATGTAAGATTGCCAATACCCTAAGCCGTTTCTTTGTAATTCGGTGGTTCAGATAATTTCACTAGATGGAGGGAATATGAAACTTAAGAATTTAATTGCGTTGACAGCCATTGCCCTAACAGGTGCTTCAAGCTCGGCCGCGGTGGCAGAAGACCTAACACTTTGTTGGGCTTCGTGGGATCCGGCTAATGCATTAGTCGAGTTGAGTAAAGATTACGAATCTAAAAGTGGTAATACGATGCACTTTGAATTCGTGCCCTGGCCAAACTTCGCAGACCGGATGCTGAACGAACTTAACTCTGGTGGTAAATTGTGTGATCTGTTGATTGGCGACAGTCAATGGATTGGTGGGGCTGCAGAAAATGGACAGTACATAAAGCTCAACGACTTCTTTAAGAAAGAAGGCATCAGCATGGATGATTTTATTCCTGCAACTGTGGTGGGGTATGCCGAATGGCCCAAAAACACACCAAATTACTGGGCTTTACCAGCTTATGCCGACGTGGTGGGTTGGACCTATCGCAAGGACTGGTTCAGTCGACCTGAATTGCAAAAAGAATTCAAGACCAAGCATGGGTATGCCTTAGGCGTACCGTCCAATTTGGCGCAGCTGAAAGACATCGCACAGTTCTTTCAAAACCGCAAGATTGATGGCAAAACTGTTTATGGCGCAGCGATCTACACCGAACGAGGTTCGGAAGGTATCACCATGGGTGTTACCAATGCACTTTATAACTACGGATTCGAATACGAGAATCCGAAAAAACCCTATGATATGCCTGGTTTTGTGAATTCAGCAAAAGCTGTAAAGGGGCTCGAATTTTATAAAGAGCTTTATGATACCAGCACCCCTCCGGGTTCATCTGACTGGTATATGTCTGAAGATATCGATGCCTACAAGTCTGGGCAGGTTGCCTTGCAGATGAACTTTGCTTTTGTGTGGCCTGGCATGAACGCGGATCCAAATGTCGGCGGTGATCGCACCGGCTATTTCGCTAATCCTCCGGGGCCGGGTGGCCATTTTGCCCAACTTGGTGGACAGGGGATTTCAGTGGTTGCCAATACTGAGCACAAGGATGCAGCCCTCGCTTATATCAAGTGGTTTGCTCAACCGGAAATCCAGAAACGTTGGACAGCAATGGGCGGAGCTTCAGCGCTGCGCGCTGTAGTGGAAGATCCCGCTTTCCCGACCAAACAGCCTTACAACCAGGCTTTTCTCGATTCAATGGCGATTGTAAAAGACTTTTGGGCCGAGCCTTCCTATGCCGATTTGCTACTGGCAATGCAGGATCGCGTACACAAGTACGTGATTGCAGGTCAGGGCACAGCTCAGGAAGCCCTTGACGGCTTACTCAAGGACTGGATAGAAACATTTGAGGATGAAGGTAAGCTCTAAGCCGTTTTCCAGAGCCAGTCCCTGCTTACAGGGACTGGCCGTTCTGATATTTTCTCCGTCTATAAAACCTGAAAGGATAAGTCATGTCTTCTACGCCAATGGAGCGTGCAGCGAAAGCCACACCGAGACTTCTTGCTAAACGTATCAGTGGGATATCTGATCGTGGTATTGCTTGGCTATTTGTGTCTCCAACGATTTTTCTGCTGCTTGCGATCAATATTTTTCCATTGATCTGGACAATTTACCTTAGCTTTACAAATTATCGTGCCAACCGGATTGGTCGTGAAGTCAAATTTATCGGACTACGCAACTATGAGCGTATTCTGTCAGATCCGGATATCTGGCAAACCATGCAGGCCACCGCACATTTTTTGCTTGGCACACTGTTTTTTCAGGTACTTATCGGATTTTCTCTGGCTTGGCTTATTAACCGAAAGTTCAAAGGCAATGATCTGTGGACTACGATTATTGTTCTGCCAATGATGCTGTCGCCGGCTGTTGTCGGTAATTTCTGGAAATTCCTTTATCAGCCACAAACTGGTCTGTTCAACTATGTTGTTACTTTTTTTACAGGTGTTGATCCATCGAGTTACACCATGATTGGTGATGTAGCTCTGGCTCCATGGGCGATTATTATTGTGGACACCTGGATGTGGACACCGTTTGTTATGCTTATCTGCCTTGCTGGATTGCGCTCGATACCTGACTATTTGTATGAGGCTGCTTCGGTGGACCGGGCCAGCAAATGGCGACAATTCTGGACAATCACTATTCCGATGGTACTGCCATTCCTGATGTTGGCGGTACTGTTTCGGGGCATTGAAAACTTCAAAATGTTTGATTTAGTGGTGCAACTGACTGGTGGCGGGCCCGGCTCGATCACTGAGTTAACATCCATTAATCTTAAGCGTGAAGCCTTTGAAAAATGGCGAACAGGTTATGCCTCGGCCTATGCTGTAATTTTATTCGTTACTGTATTTGGTCTGGCCTCGATTTATGTCAAAGCGTTGAACAAGGTGAAAGAAAGATGAACAATTTTTCCGTAACTACCGCCTCCAGACCGCAAAAGGTGATTGCCAGCATATTGGTTGCACTTTACGCACTGATAACGCTTATGCCGCTGATATGGATAATAATGACTGGGTTCAAATCCTCATCAGATGCCATAGCCTATCCACCGAAAGTTATATTTACACCCAGCTTGGAAGGATATGTGAATCTTTTCACTTCCCAAACCCGGCTGACATCGGAGCAGATCGCTACAACACCACCTCCTGAAGCGTGGTACGACAAACTGGTGCACAGTCATCAAATGGTGATTGTCGGGCCGTCTCGATTTGGTCAGCGATTTTTGAATTCTGTAATTATCGGCTTTGGATCGACGTTCCTTTCGGTGTTTCTCGGGACGCTTGCAGCGTATGCATTTTCCCGCTTTAAGGTACCAATCAAAGAAGACTTGATGTTTTTTATCCTGTCTACAAGAATGATGCCACCGATTGCGGCTGCAATTCCGATTTTCCTGATGTTTCGTGAATTAGGATTGTCTGACACCAAACTGGGGATGATTCTGCTTTATACCGGGGTCAACTTGAGTCTTGCGGTATGGTTGCTCAAGGGGTTCATTGATGAAATCCCATTTGAATATGAAGAAGCTGCGTTAATTGATGGCTACACACGCTTTCAGGCATTTTATAAAGTAGTACTCCCGCAGGCTGCCACTGGCATTGCATCGACCGCAATTTTCTGTCTGATTTTTGCCTGGAATGAATATGCTTTTGCGGTGTTGCTCACCAGCGGTAATGCTCAGACGGCTCCTCCCTTTATCCCTACAATCATTGGCTTTGGTGGCTTAGACTGGCCGGCTGTTGCCGCCGGTACTACGATCTTTCTGATACCGATTATGATTTTCACCATCCTGTTGCGCAAACACTTGCTTAGCGGGATTACATTTGGGGCGGTGCGCAAATGATTACGTTCTTTTCAGGGCTTATGCGATTGCGCCGAAGTCCATGGGAAATGGTTGCGACTATTTTGATAGCACTTGGTGTGGTAATGCTGATGCAGCCGTTTTTCCTCTGGGGCTACACCTATTCCTTTATTGTTACGCTAATTGGCACGGTGATGTTTATCATTGTTAGCCACTTTCCGGAGTGAACCATGGCTGAAATAGTAATCGAAAACTTGCGGAAGGATTATGGTGATTTTACTGCTGTGCAATCATCATCTTTCAAGGTCAATGATGGCGAATTTTTCATGCTACTCGGCCCTTCTGGATGTGGCAAAACTACAACGATGCGAATGATTGCCGGGTTAGAAATGCCAACCTCCGGACAAATCTACATTGATGGAGAAGACGTCTCAGGTAAGCCAGCTGCAAAACGCAACATTGCCTTTGTGTTTCAAATGTTTGCCCTTTACCCACACATGAATGTACGCAACAACATCATCTATCCACTGAAATGTGAGGGGATGTCACGTCCCCGGATCAAGAAAAAGCTTGCGGAAGTCAGCAAGATCCTGCGGATCGAGGATATTCTGAATCGTCCTGTTGGCGGGCTTTCGGGAGGTGACCGACAAAGGGTTGCGCTCGGGCGGGCGATAGTGCGCGATCCCAAGGCGTTTCTGATGGATGAACCGCTCGGCGCGCTCGATGTTGAATTTCGCGAACGTATGGCCGAAGAACTGCGTGCACTGCATGACCGTATGAACGCGACCACAGTTTATGTAACCCATGACCAGTTAGAAGCGATGCAGATGGGTGACAAAATCGTGGTGATGAACCACGGGGTAATCGAGCAATTCGGTGCTCCGCAGATTATTTATGACAAGCCGGTCACCATGTTTGTCGCAGATTTTATTGGTTCTCCATCGATGAACTTTTTGCGTTTTCCAGGCAAAGTAACTCCGCACGATACCAGTGTGTTGCTGGGTAATCATACTGTTGAAGTGCCGCTACAACTTGCGGCCTGTGAGGGTGATCTTGTGCTGGGTGTTCGGCCGGAACATATCACCCTGAGTGACAACGGTGCTTATCGGGCTGAAGTGCTTGCAAGCGAATATCTGGGTACCAACCAAATTGTCACACTCAACACTGAACATGGCCAGGTTAAGGCTCGCGTCAGTGCGAATCAGACCGTAAATACAGGCGAGAACGTGGGACTGGAATTTAACTCTGGTCAAATTACCCTGTTTGAAGAACAGAGTGAAAAGGCCATTTTGTCAGAGCTGAATGAGGGGGTACTGGAAGATGGCTGAAATTGTACTTGAAAACCTGTCAAAATCCTTTGGTAATACGGTTGGGGTTGAAAACATCTCGATGACGATTCCCGATGGTGCCTTTGTTGTGCTTCTGGGGCCAACGGGTGCAGGAAAAACCACCGCTCTTCGGTTAGTTGCAGGGTTGGAAATGCCTGACCAGGGGGATGTGCAAATGAATGGCCAGTCAGTGCTTGCGCTTAACCCGGCGCAGCGTGATGTGACCATGGTTTTTCAGCAATATTCGCTGTATCCGCATCTGACTGTGCGTGAAAATATGGCTTTTCCCTTGCGTTCTCCATTACTGAAAACACCACAAGAAGAGATTGATCGCAGGATAAAAGAGGTAGCTGAAGTTCTTCATATTGAGCATAAACTAGAGAATAAAGCAACGGAACTTTCGGGTGGCGAAATGCAGCGGGTGGCGATTGGTCGCGCTTTGGTGCGAGATCCTAATATCTATCTCATGGATGAGCCACTATCCTCACTCGATGCTAAGTTACGGGCCGAATTAAGGGTAGAGTTGAAGCGTATTCACCAAAACCTGGGAGCCACCTTGCTCTACGTTACCCACGATCAGGTCGAAGCGATGAGCATGGCAACCCATGTTGGTGTTTTGCAAGATGGTAAACTGGTGCAATTCGGTTCTCCACGTGAGATCTATGAAAACCCGGTTAGTCAATATGTGGCCGAGCGCCTTGGATCACCCCGTATTAATGTAATGCCTGCTGATCTGTTTGGCGGTGCCCCCAAAGGTGCCATAACTATTGGTCTGCGCCCAGAACATATCGTTCAGGGAAGTGGTGGTATTAAGGGGCGGATCAATCGAGTCGAGCACCTGGGTGATCATACACGTATACATTTGTCATTGTCCGGAAATGACTTGATTGCTGTGATGGATCCGCATAATCCAGTCAGCCATGGTGATATCCTTGCGATTTCTCCCCAAAATCCAATATTTTTTGATGCCAATGGCATCCGCATTCAATAAGGAGCCACCCATGTCACAATTCATGAACACTCGCGAAGATCTTGTTAACGAGGCTATCGACGGCATATTAGCAACCTCAAACGGCCAGCTGGCACGACTTGATGGATATCCACATATTCGTGTTGTGTATCGTACCGATAGGGATAAATCAAAAGTAGCGTTGGTTTCGGGCGGAGGTGCAGGGCATGAACCTTCGCATGTGGGATTTGTTGGTGAGGGAATGCTGACGGCCGCGGTAGCGGGAGGCGTATTTGCTTCCCCCTCGGTTGATGCGGTCCTCGCAGGAATAATGACGGTGACTGGTGCAGCTGGCTGCCTGTTGATCGTGAAAAACTATACGGGCGATCGATTGAATTTTGGCCTTGCTGCCGAACGTGCACGAGCCTTTGGCCTCAAAATTGAGATGGTGATCGTGGATGATGACATTGCATTACCGGATCTGCCGCAAGCGCGCGGTGTTGCCGGCACACTGTTTGTCCACAAAATTGCCGGTGCCCTCGCCGCACAGGGCGAGAACCTGGAAACCGTGGCTGAGGCAGCTCGTGAAGTCATCAATGGCGTGGTGTCAATTGGTATGTCGTTGGATACCTGCACCGTACCTGGCTCGCCCAAAGAAGACAGAATCAAGCCGGGAATGGCTGAGCTTGGCCTTGGAATTCACGGCGAGGCTGGAGTCGAGCAGGTTGCCTTCAGCAGCGCTAAAGAAGCAATTGATCGAGTGGCAACACGTCTTCACCACCATACGGACGATGGACCGCATGTGGCTCTGCTTAATAATTTGGGGGCAACCACAGCTCTTGAAATGTCTGTGCTAGCGCATGAGTTGACTCAATCGGTTCTCAAAGATCGCTTGCAATGGATGGTCGGTCCAGCTCCGATGATGACTTCACTCGATATGCACGGGTTCTCGGTCTCGTTGCTTCCGGTGACAGAATTCAACAAGACTGCTCTGGCAGCGCCAGTTGGGCCAATAGCCTGGCCAGGGTTTCATCCGGTGAGCTCCTTGTGTATTACACCGTTGCCAGATGGTCTTAGCCCGATTGATCCAACGCCTTCCTTAAACGATGATCACGCCACATTTTTGACAAGATGTTGCGATATTCTGATCAAGCTGGAGTCTGAATTGAATGCGCTTGACGCCAAATCAGGAGATGGTGATACCGGTTCAACCCTTGCAGATGCAGCCCGAGCGCTCAAAGGCTCACTTGATCGCCTGCCCCTTGCAGATCTGACTCAGCTGTACCGAGCTATTGGTCTGGAACTAAGCCAGACCATGGGTGGCTCAGCTGGGGTTTTACTGGCGATTTTCTTTGCGGCAACCGGTGATGCATCTGCTCGAGGCAACGATATGGTAGGTGCGCTTAAGGCAGGGGTAGACCGGGTGCGTGAAATCGGCGGAGCCAACCCAGGGGATCGCACTATGATTGATGCACTTTTACCTGCGCTTGACAATTTGTCTTCGGGACTGGCTTCGGCGGCCGCAGCCGCTCGTAAAGGAGCGGATAGCACAGCTAATATCACTCGTGCTCGTGCGGGACGAGCCAGTTATCTTTCTGCTGAGCAGCTTTTGGGGCACAATGACCCTGGTGCGGAGGCGATTGCGCAACTGTTCGAACAGCTGGTTATTGGTGCAAAAGCATAAACGTACATGAGTATTGATTCGTGCTTTCCAGAAAAATGTAGCCCATCGAGGTTGAACAGATCCGAGTTTACCCGTTAAGTTTGCTGCCAGCTTTGCCCCCACTAGGACTGCCTATTACCCATAAATAATCACACAACGTAAAATCAGTAGGTTAGGGTTGTGCATAGTAACTACTGCCGCTTAATGTCTAATTTTCAGGTGTCGTAAAAACAAGGAGTTAAGCATACGTAGCTATTTCAATAAAAGATGTGGGTAATGGGCAGCACTAGGAGCCTGTCCGAGAATAGGCATTTTGGTCAAAATCGAAGAATTTTTCAAAATAAGCACAGCCATATAAATGATATTTCGAGCATTATTTTTTGACAATTCTGAAGAGTTTGGGCAAAAGCATTTTCATCCCCAACTGTTTAGCGATGAGTGCCATTTTTGTTGCTGACAAAGCAGAAAGAAAACTTGCTGAAGAATCTAAAAAAAGTGTTATTGAACAATTTCCCGGTAAAAAAGTTGTAACACCGATACGGGATGCAACTCGCTTCTACCCCATCAAGGGCAAAGAAAGTTACCATCAGGATTAT
>CAMZLK010000024.1 GCA_947311475.1 uncultured Desulfocapsa sp. | reverse complement strand
CTTCACCTGCTTCGTTGCTGCATTTTTTGTTTAATTACGACGTACCCTAGTACGCCGAAATCAAACAAAAAATACGCGCCTCGCATCTGAAGTTTTTTACTTAGCCATCTCTCAATTGACCTTTTTACGAGTTTATCAGGAATGATAAACTCGTAAAGAGATCAAAGACAGGATGGACTTGGAGATAAAGCGTTTTGACGAGTCCATTGGGAATAACTTATGACGACAACAGAGCAACAGAACCAGAAAAGTATGAGAACGACAGTTATTATACGAGTGATTGCCTGTCTTATAATTCTAATGATTGGATTGGGCGGCTTTACGTTCTTAAAAGGACAAAAAAAGGCTCCAGGCCATGCAAAGCAGGTAGAGAGACCGCTTCGCGTGCAGGCAGTAGAGGCAAGGTTTAAAGACGTTTCAGTTCAGATACAGGCCCATGGAGAACTACGGTCCATTCGAATGGTGGAGATTGCCGCAGAAGTTGCAGGCAGTGTGGTTGAGGTGCATCCCAGATTGCAAACTGGTGAAATTATAGCTGAAGGGGAACTTCTATTTGCAATAGATGATCGCGACTATCGCAGTGAATACGAATCCAACAAGACCCGTCTTGCCATATTAAAACGGGACAAAGAACTTACGGCAAAAGAACTCATGCGTGTCCGGATTCTTTTTGAAAAGAATAAGGTGGGAACAAGAGCAGGAGTTGAAAAAGCTGAACAGGCTGCAAATAATTCAGCCGACAGACTGGCTCAGGTTCAGCAGGCCATGATTCGTGCAGGAATAAAGCTTGAACGTTGCAGAGTTCTGGCTCCTTTTAGATGCAGGATTACTTCCAAAAACATTGAAAAAGGTCAGTACGTGGCGCCAGGTAAGATTGTGCTTGGTCTTGCCGATGATTCGGTGCTTGAGCTTGAAGTGCCACTCGATAGCCGCGATGCTTTTGAATGGTTGCCGTTTGTGAAGAATAATAAGGGTGAATCTGTTGCTTCAGCGGCCTGGTTCGCTGCCGTGGAACCTGTACAGTGTGAAGTAATCTGGACGGAAGATGCAAATAATAAAGCCACAGGTGTTTTGAACAGAGTCAGCTCTTTTGATGAAAAGACCCGAACCGTAAAAGTGGTTTTACAGATAGATTCCAGACAATTTGCAAAACAAAACAGACCAATGCCCCTTGTGGCAGGAATGTTCTGCCGCATAACAATCCCAGGCGGGTTGATGAAAGATGTGGTGGAACTGCCACGATGGGCCGTTAGTTTTGAAAACACCGTGTATGTTATTCGCGATGGTCGCCTGGAAACCATTGCGGTACAGGTTGTAAGAGTCCAGGACAATAAGGCATATATCTGTAAGGGGCTTGTTCAGGGAGATATGGTAATCACCACTCGTCTTGTGAATCCCCTTGAACGCAGTTTGGTTGAGGTTGTAAAAGCCGTATCTTCAGAAACTGAGGGTAAAGAACAATGAAAAAGTTTCTTGCCTCCTTTGCCCGCAATACGGTCTTTGCAAATATCCTCCTTCTCCTCATCATCTTTGCGGGTTTTCTTGCCACAAAGATGATGGTGCGGGAGAGTTTTCCGGAATTTTCCATTGATAAGATTCACATATCAGTGCCTTATCCGGGGGCTGATCCAGAGGAGGTGGAGGAAGGCATTAATCAGAAGATCGAAGAGGCGCTGGAATCCATTCAGGGGATCGAGCAGTATACTACAAAGTCCAGGGAGAATGCAGCCTCTGTGCTGATTGATGTAAAAGATGGGCACGATACCGCAGAAGTTCTGGATTTAGTAAGATCTCATATCAACGCTATTTCCACCTTGCCCATAGATGCCGAAAAACCGATTATCCGCGAGATTGTCAGGAAACAGGTGGTCATGCTTCTTTCTCTATCCGGCGATTTGAGCGAAAAGCAGCTCAAGCAATGGGGCGAGCGGATCAAGGACGAAATAAAGATGATGCCGCTTATTTCACAGGTGGAGGCATACGGGACAAGGGAATATGAGATTGGCATCGAGATCTCAGAAGAGAAACTGCGTCGGTATGGACTCACCTTCGACCAGGTAGCTACCATGATCCGCAAGTCCAGCCTTAATCTGGCAGGTGGTACTTTGCGTACAGTTGGCGAAGAGATCAGGATACGGACAGTTGGGCGTAAATATACAGGAAAAGAGCTTGCTGATATTGTGGTAATGGCACGTCCGGGGGGTGAAATTATCACGTTGGGTCGTATTGCAGAAATCCGGGATGGTTTTACTGAAGATCCTGTTTTTGCAACCATCGATGATCAACCGGCTATGTTTGTACAGATTGCCAAAACTGAAGAAGAAGATGCCATTAAAATCTCCAATGCGGTTAAGGCTTTTGTTGCTGAAAAAGAAAAAATATTACCGCCGGGCGTTCATATTTCTGTCTTTTATGATACCACCGATTCTCTTCGTGCCCGCATAAGCCTTCTTACCCGCAACGGCATGATTGGTTTATGTCTTGTCTTTTTTCTGCTCTGGGTTTTTCTCGATATGCGACTCTCATTCTGGGCAGGTCTTGGGATTCCAATATCCATAGCTGGAGCCATGTTCCTTCTCTGGTCAATAGATGCCACCATTAATATGATCTCACTTTTTGGTCTGATAATGGTGCTTGGGATTGTGGTTGATGATGCAATTGTGGTGGGTGAAGCCATTTATGTCCATCGAAAACGGGGTGAGTCTCCACTCGATGCAGCAGTGAATGGTGTGTCTGAAGTTGCCATGCCGGTGGTGGCGGCAGTTAGCACAACCATCGTTGCTTTTATTCCTTTGTCGTATGTCGGCGGAACAATGGGAAAATTTGTTGGGATTTTACCGGTGGTGGTTATCTCCTGTCTTATTATTTCCCTTGTTGAGTCACTTCTATTGTTGCCCGCACATCTGAGCCATTTACCGGATTTGAATAAAGCAAAAAAATTGTGGGGCCCATTTGATCTTATTGAGCGTGGTCGCGCGGCAGTAAGCACCGGGCTTGAAACATTTATAGAAAATCGTTACGTACCGTTTATTTCAGGTGTTCTGAATTGGCGCTATGTGTCACTGGCCATTGCCATCGCCGTACTTATGCTAAGTGTAGGACTGGTCAAAGGAGGTCTTGTTAAATTTCAGGTCTTTCCAAAACTTGATGGTTTTGTCATAACATCCACAGTGGAGTTTCCTGAGGGAACCCCCCCGGATGTCACAAGTGATGCTCTTACGCAGATAGAGCAAGCCTTTGATCGTCTTGCAGAAAAGACAAAAACCACAAGTGGAGAGCCCCTTGTTCGACAGCGTCTCGTTCTTGTCGGGCAGGTGTTATCGGGTGATATGGGTGCCACAGGACCACATATGGGCTCCATCCAGATTATTCTTTTACCGTCAGAAAAACGTGGTGTGCATTCCAATGATCTGCTCATTGCCTGGGAAAAGGAAGTAGGTGGAATACTCGGTGTGAAGAGTCTCTCTTTTGAAGGTATGGCTGCAGGCCCACAGGGCGCAGAGATAGAAGTCTGGCTCCAGGGGCGCGAAATGGATGATCTGCTCCATGCCGCAGATGATTTACAGGATGCACTCGCTCAGTTTAAGGG
>CAMZLK010000023.1 GCA_947311475.1 uncultured Desulfocapsa sp. | reverse complement strand
ACCTGAAACTAATTGATACCTGATAAACGTACAACACAATTTAAAAAGCAAAAAAAAAGCGCCATCCAAACCGGATGACGCTTTGCAACTCATTTTATAGCGAACGAAGAGAGACCTTCGAGGCACTTACTTGCGGTTTATCCGCGTTAGTCCTTCAGCTATAAAATGAGTTGCAAAGCGTCATCCGGTTTGGATGGCGCTTTTTTTTTGCTTTTTAAATTGTGTTGTACGTTTATCAGGTATCAATTAGTTTCAGGTCTTTTTCCAAAAATTGAGGTACCCACTCGAATAATCGTCGCACCCTCCTCGATAGCAATTTTAAAGTCATGTGACATGCCCATGGAGAGCTCGACACCATGACTGGCAAAGAGCTTCTTTTTACCAAGGGTTGTGCCTAGGAGGCGAAGGTTTTTGAAATGTTTTCTCGTTATTTCAGTATTTTTTGATAAAGGTGGGATGGTCATCAAGCCAAGTGGTCGCAGCTGCCTGAGCGGAATTAATTGTTGTAACAATTCTTCGGCCTTTTCAGGTGAAACTCCTGCTTTATTTGGATCATTTCCAATGTTTACCTGGATGAGGATGTCTAGCTTTTTATCAAGCTTCTTACAGTGATTATTTAGGGCTTTCGCAAGCTTGAATCTGTCAACCGTTTCAATCATGTCAAAAAGTTCAGCTGCCTGCTTTGCTTTGTTACTTTGGATGTGACCGATAAAATGAAATGTAGCTTGCCCTGGAATGGCTTTGATTTTCTCAGACGCCTCCTGGATATAGTTTTCTCCAAAAAGAAACTGTCCGGCTTGCATGGCCGTCCGAATACTACTTAAGGGGTGACGTTTAGAAACAGCAATAAGTCGTATGGATTCAGGATCTCTGTTACACCCCTTGGCTGCATCAGCCATAGCGTCACGAATGGAGTGGATATTTTTTGCGATACTCATGGAATTCAGTTGGTGATTGTGAAATTAAAAAGTTTCATGGCATTTTTACTGGTTTGTTCCGCCACCTCTTCAATGCTAATATTTTTTAGTTCGGCCACCTTTTCAGCAGTGTATGGCAGGTATCCCGGTTCATTGCGCTTCCCTCGCCAGGGTACAGGGGCCAAAAAAGGACCATCCGTTTCCAGGATAAGAGAATCCATAGAGGTTTGTTTTACAACCTCCTGTAAATCCTTTCCATTTTTGAAGGTTACAACCCCAGGGATGGAGACTAAAAAGTCGAGCTCAAGCATCTTTTCTGCAAGGAATATATCACCTGAGAAACAATGCATCACACCACTGTTGGGAAAAGGTGCTGCCTGCGTCAGTATTTCAAGAGTATCTTCATGTGCATCGCGATCATGGATAACAACAGGCAATTTGAGCTCTTTTGCCAATTCAAGCTGAAGGCGGAACGCATGTCTTTGAACAGCAGGATCGGAGTGCTGTTTTGCATAATCGAGACCAATTTCACCGTAGCCCACAATATACTTGCGGTTGGCCTCAATAAGGTCTCGTAACCTTGTGTATGTTTTGTCTTCTACCTGCTCGACATCATGGGGGTGAATACCAACAGTGGCCTTTATCTCGGCATACTGTTTCGCAAGTTCTATGGCAGCTCTTGAGCTTTTCTCATCAACTCCAATACTTATTATTGAACGGATGCCATGTTTTTTGGCTCTGCTGAGTATGCTATCAATCTCTTTATTATAGCTGGACATGTCGAGATGACAATGGCTGTCTATCAGGAAAAAATCCTTATCTAGAGTAGGTACAGGGCGTTTTTCTTTTTTCTTTTTCATCACAGTTTCTTTAGCAGATTCAGCATGTCAGTGCAATGGGGAAAAGAGTAACAAAATGTTTTTGCTTTGAATTGAAAAGCATTTCATTGTATTTAATATTTTCTAACCATATAATTTGAAAAAATATATACTATCGCGGATAAACTGCAAGTAAGTGTCTTGTAGCTTCTGTTAACTATTTGAGCTTAATTGTACCTCATAATTTCTTATTTTTTACAACTTGTATTAAGTACGGCACAAATATCTGGAGTGAGTCAATGCAACATGGAGCAATAAAAAAAATGAAAAAGCATATTCAACAGGCAAGGGGGTTGGAGCCCGCTGATTTAGTATTGAAAAAATGTACAATAATTGATGTTTTTTGTGGCGAGTTGAAATCTGCTGATATTGCAATTTGCGACGAAGTTATTGTCGGAGTAGGTGAGTATTCCGGGAAAACTGAAATAGATTGTAAAGGAGCCTACGTTTGTCCAGGTTTTTTGGAGGGGCACATTCATATAGAAAGCTCCATGCTCAGTCCAGGGCAATTTGCTAAAATTGTTGGTCCTCATGGTACAACCACAGTTATTTGTGATCCCCATGAAATTGCAAATGTAGCAGGTATTCCTGGAATTAAATATCTCCTCGAAGAAAGTAAAAATACGCAATGTTCAATATTTGTTATGGCTCCTTCTTGTGTCCCTGCAACTAATCTTGAGAATTCTGGCGCCATACTAACATCAACTGATATGGAAGAAATTCTGGGTTTGGAACAGGTTCTTGGTGTTGCCGAAATGATGAATTTCCCTGGAGTGTTGTATCAAGATGATGATGTATTGAAAAAACTGGCCCTTGGCAAGAGCAGACAGGTACCTGTGGATGGTCATGCCCCTGGTTTGACGGGAAAGGATTTGCAGGCTTATATTGGTACTGGCATACAGTCAGATCACGAGTGCAGTACTGTTGCTGAGGCAAAGGAAAAACTCTCATCCGGAATGTATCTTTTTATCCGGGAGGGGTCAACGGCAAAAAATCTTGAAGATCTTTATCCGGTAATAACCGTTCAAAATAGTCGTCGATGTTTACTTGTGACAGACGATTGTCATCCGGAAGAGTTACTGAATGAAGGGCATATGGATCGAATCCTTCGTAAAGCAATTCAATTGGGATTAGATCCCATAACAGCCATTCAGATGGTAACTATCAATGTGGCAGATTGTTTTGGGCTGCAGGATCGTGGTGCTGTTGCACCAGGGCGTCTAGCTGATCTTGTACTATTTGACAACTTAGAAGATATACGGCCCAAAACTGTTTTTAGAAGAGGTGAGTTACTAAATAATAGGGAGCCGGCTCAAATTGATAAAGTTGAGCAGGTTCATAAGTATCCGGCCGTTTTTGATTCTGTTAATGTGAACCTTGAAAAGCTCTTATTTGATATTCCAGCTGCTGGTAAGATTGCTCGTGTCATACAGGTGAAGAAAAATCAACTTATCACAGAATCCGTTGAACTCCCTGTTCGAATCCTTGATGGATTTGCTGTTTCAGATCCCGAAAGAGATATTATTAAACTGGCTGTGATTGAAAGGCATAATGCAACTGGCAATATCGGTAGGGGGTTTGTCACAGGACTTGGGCTGAAGAAAGGCGCGATTGCATCTACTGTCGGGCATGACTCACATAATATCACTGTTGCAGGATGTGATGACCAGGATATGAAGCTTGTTGTAGAGACGCTAATTAAACAAGGTGGCGGGCTCGCTATCGTTTGTGAAGGGAAGGTTGAAGCAAGCCTCGTTCTCGATGTCGCCGGTTTGATGTCTACGGCTGATGCTACAGAGGTCGCTGAAACATTTTCAGAATTGTTGAAGGTTGCAGCAAAACTTGGAGTCAAGCTTGCCGACCCATTTATGCTTATGAGTTTTCTATCACTTCCTGTGATTCCACATTTAAAAATGACAGACCTTGGCCTGGTTGATGTTGATTCGTTTTGTCATACAGGTTTGTGGGTAGGGTGAGGACTCGTAAAAGCAAAATATAAGGTTGTAAAAACAAGAGGTTATGTTTTTGGGGTAGTGTGCCTAAGACTTCGGAACATATCATTTTGATTTTTTTAGAAAAAATAAAAAAAACAGCTTCATATCAAAAAAGATTTATCGTATACTGGTATTCATAAAGTTTATCTACTATGTGTTTCGTTTAATGAGAAATTATCCTTGTAGTTAGCAATCAGGGAGTAATACGAAGAGTACATGGTCGGCTGTTTTTTATGATCTGTAGCTGATAAACAAACGCAGAATGGGTTTAAGCGTTATCGTGAGATGTTGACTAGGAGGCTGTCCGAGAATGCCCTTTTGCCCAAACTCTTCAGAATTGTCAAAAAATAAGCACAATCATGTATGATGTTGTGAGTATTATTTTCATAATTCTGAAGAGTTTGGGCAGGTAGCGAGCAACGAGATTCTGAAAGGGTATTCTCGGATAAGATCCTTGGTGTACAGATAAGAAGGGCCGATTATTGTGGCTCGTAATTTAGGAATGAGGAACGTGGCATGAATTATGGGATAGTCAGTCAAGAGCAATTGGAGCAAATCGATACGATTTTATCCAGCAAGCTCATTAAACTTGGTGTTGACTGCGTTATAATTATTGATATGGCAGGTAACATTATAACTGCTAAAGATAATGGTGAAAGTAAGTACGATGTATATTCTTTCGCAGCACTTGCTGCTGGTAATTTTGCCACAGTTGACGCCATGGCAAAACTCGTAGGAGAGGCTGAGTTTTCATTGCTTTTCCATAAAGGGAAGGAATCAAATATCCATTTCAGCAAAATAGATGATGAATTACTTTTAATTTCCATGTTTGGAAAAGAGATATCCCTTGGATTCCTTAGACTAAACGTGGTTGAAGCAATTGAGCAGATTCGCAAAGTCTGGGAAGGCAATAACGTCTAATAAACTGTATTCAGGTGTATTTACTGTAATCCAGATACGTTTGATATTGGGGGCAATGCGTTGAGCTTTATTAACTTAAAAGACAAAGTGGTTCAGGTTAAGATTGTTTATTATGGTCCTGGTCGTTGCGGGAAAACAACTAATCTTGAATATGTTAATCGTAAATTTCGTAATCAAATTCAATCGGAAATGGTGAGTTTGAAAACCCATGGTGACCGGACACTGTTTTTTGATTTCCTTCCCTTTGATATGGGACAGATTAAAGGGTACGATATTAAGATCCAGCTCTATACGGTTCCTGGGCAGGTAAAATATAATGCCACCAGAAAGCTTGTTTTAAAGGGTGTTGATGGTGTTGTTTTTGTTGCGGATGCAATGGAAAAGCAGAGGGAAAAAAATATTCGATCCCTAAACCAACTCCATGAGAACCTTCAGGCGTACAAGGAATCAATTTTTAAAATTCCTCTGGTTATTCAGTATAACAAAATCGATTTAAAGGATCACGGAGTACCAGTATTACCCACTGCTGTATTGCGGAAAGATCTGAATAGTAGATTAAGAGTTCCTGATTTTGAAGCAAGTGCAATTACCGGATATAATGTTGCAGCAACCTTGAAAAAGATCATTTCTTTAACGGTTGTTTCTATTCAGAAAAAATTACTTTAGGGAATTAACGGTGACACAACAGAGCGGAAACCAATTTGATGATGATCTGACCGTTGGTCTTGATGATGACGGAGGTTTTTCTACGGATTCTATTGATCTGTTTGAATTTTCAGGTGGTGAAGAGTCTCCCATTGCCAGATTAAAAACAATCATACTGTCCATTGACTGGGAAATTAACGATGAGATCCTGCAGCAGCTAGATGATGAACTTATGGATTTAGTTGATATATGGGCAGATGACAAAATCAAACTGGTATACATTCAGGGCTTGAGCAAAATTGGGAAGTATATTGATAAGGAAAAGGCAGCTGCCCACCCTAATGCTATCAAATTGTTGATCACTTTTTACCATAATCTCGAGAAAATTGATTCAGAAGAAAATGAGATGACTGATGCTGAGAAGAAAGCGTTGCTTACCGCTGACGTTAAGAAATTCAATCAGTTAAAATCCCAGATAGGTACGTCTTCTACCTCCATTGATTCTCAGGAAGTTAAATCTACTGCAACGGCCGTCTTTTCTGAGATTGATAGTGCTTCTGAGCGGGAGGATGAACTGAAAATCCTCAAGGCTCAGGTTTTAGGTCTTGATTGGGAAATTAGTGATCTGGAGTTAGAAAAACTTGGTACTGAAGTTAAGCGCCTTGAGAGTGTATATAGCGACAGCAATGGAAAACTCATTCTCTTACAGGGTATCGGCGCACTGAGTTCATACATTAAAAAAATGAAGAGTCAGTCAAATAGTAAGGCTTTCTCATTGTTACATTCATTTTATGACGTTCTTGAAAAAACCCCTTCTGGACATTTGCCTCCAGGCGAAGAAAAGCAGCGACTTCTTTTAGAAGTAGAAAAATTTAAATCATTCAAAGCTGAGATAGCCCAGGCTAAGCAGGAATCAGAACTGCAAGAAAAATCAGTAGCGAGTGTTGTTTCCTCGTCGCCTGCGGCTGAACCTGAGCAAAACAGAGAAATTCTCTCGGAAGAAGATGAAGATTCAGAGCAAGTTGCATCAGATGTCGAAGCCCGTCTGGCATCTGTCTTTGGAGATATTGATGACGATAATAATGATATAAGTACAGACAAAAATGTCGCCCTGGAAGGGGTGAATGTAGAAACTGCAGCCGATGATGATTCAGATGAAGAAGCCCTGCCATTTGCTGGTGGTGTTGTAGCTCCTGCGCTTGCTGAAGTTGAAGAACAAAGCAGTTTTAGTGTTGAAAAATTAGCAGGAGACCTTGCAAGGTCCGTTGAGCCGGAGGATCAGGCTGAAGATGAATCCATTGCTGAAGCTACTATTCCAGGTGTGGATGTTGAGAGTGACGCAGATGATGATTCTGATGAAGATGCTCTACCCGTAGTAGATGGTGAAATTGCACCTGCATTGAGTGGTAGTTTTGATGAGAGTGGTTTCGATGAAGACAATCACATCTCTACAGTCGATGATTCCGATGCTGAAGACCTTGATAACAAGCTTGGTTCCTTTTTCGATGATGAGGTGGAATCATCGTCAAAAGCATGGGGGAGTGAGCAGGAGGAAGAGCCATATTCTGCGGATGATGGCCAGGTGGCATCTTTAAGTGATGTGACAGATACTTTTGATGAAGCCACCACCGAAACTGGAGAAGATGAAAAGATTGACACTGATTTTGCTGATGGAGCCCCTGCACCTGCCTTGAGTGATGCTGAGGAGTCTTCACCTGTGGATATTCCAATTGATGAAACAGTTGAAGAAAAGCTGTCATTTTTTGATGATGATATTGAGGTTGACATGCCTGAGATGGGTGAGTCAGGTGAAGACTCAGATGCTCCTCAACTCTCTTTTCTTGACGATGATGTTTCTGAAACAGCTGAACTTGAGGAAACCTTTGAAGATGATGTTGAGTTAGAAGACGACGTTGCAAGTTTTTTCAATGACGGTGCGCCTGTTCCTGCATTGAGTGACGATGATGACGAACGCTCTCCTTTTGAGGAGGAGACAATAGAAGATACCGTTGAAGAGAAGTTGTCCTTCTTTGATGATGAGGGATCTCCGGCTCCTGCCCTTAGTGGAGTGACCGAAGATGAAGACGAAAGCACCGAATCTCCCGTTGAAGAAACAGCAGAGGAGCTTGCTACTCAAGTAGATACAATTGAAGACGTTATTTTTGAAGAAGACCCTTTGTTTGAAGAAGAGATTGAAGAAGATGCGTTCGAAGAAGTAGAATTTGAGGAAGTATTGCCCGCTGACGAAGAGGCTTTTGAAGTCTTTACTGTCGAGGAGGAGCCACCAGTTGAAGAGGACACCGAAGAAGAGGAATTGTCTTTTCTTGCTGAGGAACCTGACACATTAGACGATGAATATAAAGAAGAAGATAATGGAGAATCAACCACCTCAGATGAGTTAGAATTCACGGTACCTGGAGAAATTGCAACAGCAGGAGTGGTTGCGGCCGCGGGGGCAGCTTTTCTCTCAAGTGATGAAGAACCCCCTGAAGATGTGATTGAATTTCCGGTTCCAGGAGAGGACGATTCTGGTGAAATTGCACTGGATATAAGTGAAGAAGCCGAGGAAACTGAGGAAGAATTAGTTATCTTCGAAGCTGTTGGAGATGACGTTGAGGTTGATCCTCTACCGGGTGAAGAGTACGCAGACAATACGGTTGGGTCAGCTGGAGATGAGACATTGGAGTTTTCTGCTGATGAAGAGAATTCCCCGGCAGATACATTCGAGGGGAGTTCGTTTAAATCTGTTCCTGCTGATTATTCAGCCCTTTCAAATGCTATTCAGCATTTGAAAGAAGATACAACGACTGCGAACTTGCAGGCTCTGTTTGGAGAGACAAATAAAGCAAGAACTCAAAGTACTTCCGACATCACCGGTAAGATATTTTTACAGTTGCTCTCAACTGTCAGTCAGCATATTGAAAGAAATATGGATGAACCTAAATCAGTCAGCCTTGCATTAATTGATGATGTCTATTCTGGCCTGCAAATGAGTTCCTCTGCTGATGTTTCCTTTGAAAAGGTTCAACAACAGTTATTGACTTGTACCAGTCAGGTTATGCTTCTTCAACAACAGGATATTGTTAAAGTTGCAGCTAGTACCGCTGCATCTTCCCCTGCGGAAGAGGGGAAGTTGGTAAGCATTGTACAGAGTGAATTAACAGATGTTAAGGAGCTTTTCCTTCGTGAGATTAAAATGTTGCGCAAGGAAATGGTGGATAAGTAGATCCTGTACGAACAGAGTTATACCCAGAGGCCTGCTCAAGAGAAGAGCAGGCCTTTTTTGTTTAAAAATTTTGATGGCGTTGTAAAAACTCTTCACCTGCTTCGTTGCTGCATTTTTTGTTTAATTAAGACGTACCTAGTACGCCGAAATCAAACAAAAAAACACGTGCCTTGCATGTGAAGTTTTTCGAAGTCTGCGCCATCTATTTAGCCATCGGGATTTTGACCTTTTTACGAGTCCATCAAATTTAACGAAGGAGACTAACTCCTGTTAATATCGCATATACAAGTAGCCAGCTCAGGATAAACCACAAAAGAATACGGTAAAATCGAGACTGTTTTTGTAAAAAGGCAATTCCAAGAAGCAGCGTAAGAGGGATAAAGATTCCTGCAAACACTGGAGGGAGATAACGCAACAGTTCCTGAAGGCCAAGGAAGAACCACGGCCCCGAAATATGTGTCACACCAAGATGGTCTGGTTCAAATGGTGCCGCAACAAAGATAGAAAAAAGAATGATTGTCAAAGTTAGTAAAATGTGCTGATTAAACACGAGTCTGTATTTTCTTACATGGTTCCATGCCAGCCAGCCCCAAAGCAGGCCAAGTCCTATGATATGGTTCACGTATATTCGCTTCATCCCGTCGTCTGAAATGGAGAACAATAGATCGTTAACCGACTCACCAATAAAGGGAATGTCGAGCAGGATGGCCTCGGCAATCATTCCTGCTGAAAACCCGGTGGAATCACCACGTAATATATAACCAGTGAAAAGGATCAGTAGTGCAACGGGAAGTGTTGCTGTGAGCATTATCCATTGTTTGCTGGAATAATTCTGGGCCTGTTTAAAAATACCAATTACATGGCAGATACAGAATAGAAAAAAAAGTTGGCTTGAATAGAAATGGAGGGATCTGAAATACTCTCCAAAAGGAACCAGCATATCCAATGTGGAAACTGAATAAAGAGGTGTTGCAGGATCATACTGAAATGCCAGCAAAACACCTGAGAGGACAGAAATGCAGAGGGCAAGAAGAGAAAATTCGCCCCATTTTATTTCTGAAAATAATCTCCTGATATTATGCATTATTTTGTGTCTTAAAGAGTAACAATGTAACCGCCGTTATCTTTTAATTTTTCAACATTATAGCGAGGAAGTCCTCTCTCAGCAGGGCCATGAAGTACTTTACCTTCAGTATCAAAACGACTTTGATGGCATGGACACTCAAGGATGTCACCTTTCTCATGATAATTGATGGTGCATCCAAGATGGGTACATTTTCTGGATAGTGCCCACGCTTTTTCTCCGTTATCAAAAAGGATGAAGTCTGGACCAATGTGAAAGCCAGCTGTTGTGAGTGGTTTGTTCAGCTCGATTATTCGGGGTTTACGTGGAATCGAGAATCCTAAAAAACGAAAAAATGGGTACAATGCGGTAATTCCGGCACAAAACAAAAGAAACTTACGTTTGCTCTGTGAATGAGGGGTGGTTTTACAGGCTTTCATAAAGGATTGTATACCGATCAATACGATGTGTCATTGTGTCGAATATTTGTCGAGAAGACATTGGTTGACATGTTCCGGAACCAGTTCACAAACATCTCCACCATGTCTTGCAGCATCTTTAATAATGGAGGAACTGATATAGATCCATCTAAATCCGGGCATAAGGAAAATAGTATCGACTTCTCTTTCAAGTTTTCTATTCATTAATGCCAGCTGAAATTCATAATCAAAATCAGAAACGGCCCGTAATCCTCGGATGATGGCATTGGCACCTTTGTCTGCAGCATATTTTACCAATAACCCTGATACGGTATCAACTTCAATACGGGAGTAATCAGGTGGAAAACATTTCCTGGCCATTTCCTGTCTTTCCTGTAGTGAGAACAAAGGTTTTTTTCCAGGGTTGATTGCAATGGCAATGATCACTCTGTCAAAGAGGTTTAGGGCACGGTCAATGATATCCAGATGTCCCATGGTGATTGGATCAAATGTTCCGGGATAAATGGCAAGACTTTTACGATGCTGGTGTGTTGACATGTTTTTTATGCAATAGAGGTTTCCATTTGGATACTAAATTTTTACTTCATAGAACCAGAATCCCGTATCACCATATTTTCTTTGATCAGTTAGCGTTAGCCTGGAGAATGATTCAGGTAAAGTTTCACAACTCCTTTCTTCAGCTATGATAAGTGCCGTAGGATCAAGGAAATCGCAACCATCTAAAAGAAGCAGGCTTTCTTCAGCCAAACCTTTGGTATATGGCGGGTCGAGAAAAATCAGATCAAAATGCTCAGCTTCTTCAAAAACAGGATGGTTGACGGGCAGTCCACGGCTAAGATCATGTTTAATGATAAGTAAAGTGTCATCTTGAACATTTTTCAGCCCCATACCGCAAAAGGAACAATTTTGTTTAATGAGATCCAGGGCTTTGTACTGTTTCTCAATAAAAACGACCTGTTTGGCTCCTCTGCTGAAAGCCTCAAGCCCAAGCGCTCCCGTTCCAGCATATAGATCAAGAACCCTGGATGATATAATTCTGCTTCCAATTATGCTAAACAAGGCTTCCCTGGCACGATCTGTCGTCGGGCGAATTTGATTAGACTTACCCGGTGTTAAGAGCTTTCGTCCGCGAGCAAGTCCACTTATGATTCTCAATTATTTGTAGTCAGCAATAAAAGTTTCGGCGATCTGTACGGCATTCAAAGCAGCGCCTTTCAAGATATTGTCGGAAACAACCCAGAGGTTTATACCGTTGTCGATGGAGTCATCTTCACGAATTCGTCCGACCAGGGTCTCAAATTTACCGGCACAGTCAGTCGCTAATGGATATTTCAGATTGTTGAGATCATCAACAAGTTTCACTCCGGGAGCATTTACCATAAGTTCTTTGACTTCAGCAGCAGTGATTTTAGTATTAGTTTCGATATTGACGGATTCAGAATGACCGTAATAAACAGGGACGCGAACAGCAGTTGCCGTAATGCCGATCTGATCATCTTCAAAAATCTTTCTTGTTTCATTGACCATTTTCATCTCCTCCTTGGTGTAGCCATTATCAAGGAATGAATCTATGTGTGGCAGGCAGTTGAAGGCGATTTGGTATGGATAAACGGAAGCTTTCATTTCTTTGTTTTCAGCATAATCTTTCACTTGCTGATCCAGCTCTTGGATCGCTTTTGCGCCCGTTCCGGAAACAGCCTGATAGGTGGATATGACCAGACGTTTAATTCCAACTTTATCAAGAATAGGTTTTAGGGCAACCAGCATCTGGATGGTGGAACAGTTAGGGTTGGCAATGATACCATGTTTCTTATGTTGGGCTATGGCATGAGGGTTAACTTCCGGAACAACCAGTGGAATCTCAGGATCCATTCTGTATGCACTGGAATTGTCGATGACAACTGCTCCGGCAGCAACTGCTGCGGGGGCAAAATTGAGTGATCTTTCGGCACCGGCAGAAAAAAGAGCGATGTCTATTCCTTCAAAAGCGTCAGTGCTTAGGAGTTGGACCTCCAGTTCTTTGCCATTAAAAGCAATTTTCTTTCCAATGGATCTTTTTGATGCAAGTAGTCGTAATTCGTTGACAGGGAAGTCGCGTCTTTTGAGAACATCAAGCATTGCACCACCGACTGCACCAGTTGCACCAGCAATGGCCACATTAAATTTCTTTCCATTTTTACTCATGATAAAACCTTTCTGTTTGTAAGATTGATCAGTGCCTTACTCCATGATTCCTGCAATAAAAAACAAGAAACTGAGGAAGGTTCATTGCTATCATATTGTTACGTTATATCACCAAGGCACTTACTTGCAGTTAACCTGCGTTAGATAAAGAACAGTAAATAACAAATTTTTGATTCCTGAGCAACACTCAATGCTTTGGCATATGGAATAAAAAAAGCGCCTCAAGTATTTGTTACCAGAGGCGCTTTAGAAGAATGGGATAATAGACATTAAGGTTTATGCTTTTTCATTGGCATTGTGGTATTTTTTGTTGATTTAAGTTTTTTAATTAGTGCATATCCAGGTCCTGAGGCAAGATATATCAGGAACAGTACAAATATCATTATCTGAGCCTCGGCAGCAACAAGAACAAAAAGAAGCAGAAAACCAACAAGGACCTGAAATCGTTTCATTTTAAAATCAGGGAGTTCTTTAAAACTATAATATGCATGGGTTGAGACCATGAGATACGATAAGAGATAAACAAGTAAAAGCAAAGAGATGTGTTTAACTTCTCCGGTAATGCCTAAAAAATGGGTAAATAAAACAGCGGCAGATACCATTGCTGCAGCAGCGGGGCAGGGGAGACCAACAAAGTTTTTGGAATCTGATTCAGAATCCATACAGTTGAACCTGGCAAGGCGTAAAGATGTCATGGCAACGTAGAGGAAAGCTGCGAGCCAGCCATAACGACCATAAGGGTGCAATGCCCAGAGATATGCAAGCACTGCAGGAGATACTCCAAAGGACACCATATCACAAAGAGAATCCAGCTCTGCGCCAAATTGACTGGTACTATTAGTCAGTCGTGCAACCCTGCCATCAAGTGCGTCGAAAATAGCAGCCACAAGTATTGCAACAGCAGCTGTTTTAAATTCAGAATTGACTGAAGAGACAATGGAATAAAAACCGCAGAATAAACTCGCAAGTGTGAACATGCACGGAAGTGGATAAAATCGATTATCGGGATTATGGGAATTGTTTGTCATATGCGACCCCCTGAAAAGAGGAGAATTTATAGTTGATGGACTCGTAAAAACGCTTCATCTTTTTCGTTACTGCAAATATATTATTTTTTCAACGTACCCTGCCACGCAGAAAAGATAAGAAATTTTCGTGTCTCGAATATGAAGAGTTTTTACGACGCAATCATAGTTAGCTGGCTAAGGAGCCGTCCGGAAATAACTTGAACATCTCGTATCTCATCTTCAGGTCGTCTATGCTCGATCTTCAATCACAAAATCCCTAGGAGCTTGTCCGAGAATAGGCATTTTGTTCAAAATCGAAGAATTTTCAGAAAATAAGCGCATCCATATGATTGATATTGCGAGCATTATTTTTTGAAAATTCTGAAGAGTTTGGGCAAAAGGGCATTCTCGGACAGGCTCCTAGTGTAGCGCAACTACGCTTGCGGTTTTGTTCAATCAGATCGAACAAACCCGACCTAAATCTGAGCACGATATTGTCCAGCTTATTTCCGGACAGCCCCTAAAGTACAGTATCCGTATATTCATTAAAGCAATAATTTCCAGGTAAAATCAAGTGAAAGAGGCAATGGCAGTTTTGCCGGCACTGACTTTCTGCCCGATTTTTACAGATACTTTACTTGTTGCCGGAAGGTAGAGATCCACACGTGACCCAAAGCGGATAAGCCCAAAACGTTCTCCACGCTTAACAATATCTTCGGGTTCTAGCCAGTTCACAATTCGTCTTGCTATGAGTCCTGCAACCTGTACGAAAGCCATGCGTTGTCCTATTTTGGTCTGTACGACGATACCACAGCGCTCATTCAGCAATGCACCCTTTTCACTATCAGCCGAATAAAACTTCCCAGGCTTGTAATAAATTTCCTTTACCGTACCATCCATTGGAATACGGTTAACATGCACATTAAAGACGTTCATGAAGATGGAAATTTTAATAACCTGTTCCTGGAGGTAGATATCATCAAACATTTCCTCAATAATGATTACTTTACCATCTGCCGGTGAAATAAGTTCTTCAGCTTGGGCATCTGTCATTCGTTCAGGGTCACGAAAAAACGCAACAACAAAGGTGGTGACAAAAAGTGATGGCCAGGCAAGTAACTCATAGCCGAGAATGGCAGTGATAAGTGTAACAAAGGAAGCAAATGCTATAAATGGATAGCCTTCACGGGCAAGTGGTATGTTTGGACGAGTCATAAGCGGGTTCTACAATCTCTATAAGGGCTGATAACAGCAAAAGCAGAAACGACGTATGTCGAATCTGCTTTTGTGATAAAATAACGAATTGGAAGCGTCAACAGACACTTGCACTGTAAAATTACTTCGGTGCCCGTGCCATGGCAATTGTTCCGGTACGAACAATTTCCTTGATCCCGATTGGTCGAAGAATGTCAATAATAGCCTGGATTTTTGTCGCCGATCCTGTTACTTCAACTGCATAGGCTTTGGGGCTGACATCAACAACCTTGCCACGAAAGATATCGATAACACGCAGGACTTCTGCACGGGTGGTGTTTTCGGCTTTAACTCTTATTAGTGCCATTTCCCTTTCCACGTATTCACTCTCACTGATGTCGGTTACCTTGATGACATCGATAAGTTTGTGGAGTTGTTTGGTTATTTGTTCAACAATGGCATCACTGCCAGTGGTTACCAGGGTAAGACAGGAGAGAGAAGAATCCAGAGTCTCTGCAACACTGAGACTTTCAATGTTAAATCCTCGGCCACTGAACAAGCCAGTGACCCGGGAAAGGACTCCAGGTTTATTTTGAAGAAGTACTGAAAGCGTATGTTTCATCGGTTTATCCTGTGATAGAAAATATGTTTGTTCACAAGGTGTCTGGCTTGCAGATACCTTTAGTGCCTTACTTCTGATAAGCTGTAATAAAAACAAGAAAATCAAAAGTGGTTCAAACTCAAATTATTGGCATAGGCAACAAGGCACTTACTTGCGGTTTATCCGCGTTAGGCTTTTGCTAATACGTTCGAAGCAGTATCAAACAAGGAGCATTTCAGTGGTAGCTTTTCCTGCAGGTACCATTGGGAAAACGCCTTCCTCTCTTGAGATACGAAAATCCAGAACAACAGTGGATTTCTTAACTGCTTCCAGAGCCTTTTTAATTGTTGCTTCAACTTCGCTTGTTTTGTCACAACGAAAACCAACTGCTCCATAAGCTTCAGCAAGGGCGACAAAATCAGGGGTCACTTCCATAACAGTTGCAGCATAGCGTTTGTCATAAAAGAGTTCCTGCCATTGGCGGACCATTCCGAGGTAGTTGTTGTTTAAGATACAAACAATAACAGGGCAATCGTACTGCTTGGATGTCGCAAGTTCCTGAATGTTCATCTGGATGGAACCATCACCTGCAATATCAATAACAGTTGCATCGGGAAAAGCCATCTTGGCTCCAATTGCAGCTGGAAGACCGTAACCCATGGTTCCCAAACCACCCGAGGTTACAAGGCGTCTGGGTTTGTTGAATTTATAAAATTGAGCTGCCCACATTTGGTTTTGGCCAACTTCAGTGGTTATTATGGCATCACCACCGGTTAATTCGTCAAGTTTTTCAACGACAAATTGCGGTTTAATTACTTCCCCCTCATCCGCGTATGCCATTGGGTGTTTCCTGGTCCACTCTTTGATGGTCTCTATCCATTCTGAGTGTGTAGCCCCGACCTCATTGAGATCCTGTCCACATGATACAAACCAATTGTTTATGGCAGCAAGTGCATGTTTACAGTCTGCAACAATGGGGATATCAACATCGACATTTTTACTGATTGAAGTTGGGTCGATATCAATATGGATGATTTTTGCATGGGGTGCAAAAGCATCAATGCGACCAGTAACACGGTCATCAAACCTGGCACCCACTGCAATAAGGAGGTCACTTTTGGCAACAGCCATGTTGGAGGTATAACTGCCGTGCATACCAAGCATTCCCATGGAAAGAGGATCGCCACCAGGGAATCCGCCAAGGCCCATGAGAGTCATGGTGACAGGGATGTTAAGTGTTTGGGCAAGTTCCGTTAACTCTTCGTTGCTGTTTGAAAGAATTACTCCACCACCAACATACAAAACTGGTTGTTTTGCTTTCAGAATCTCTTTACATGCCTTTTCGACCTGCCCCAGATGGGGCTCGTAGGTGGGTTGGTAATTCTGCATGCGTATGGGCTTCTTTTCGGAAAATTCAACCATGGATGCAACGACATCTTTTGGAAGATCTATGAGAACTGGGCCCGGGCGACCGGTACGGGCAATATGAAAAGCCTCACGCAGAGTAGGAACCAGATCCTCTGCGTTGTTTACAAGGTAGTTGTGCTTGGTACATGGTCTTGTGATGCCAACGATATCCACTTCCTGAAAGGCATCATTGCCGATGAGAGGTGTGGGTACCTGACCGGTAAGAATAACCATTGGAATGGAATCCATGTAGGCCGTAGCAATGGCTGTAACTCCATTTGTAGCACCAGGGCCTGATGTGAGAAGTGCAACTCCCACATCTCCTGTTACTCGGGCAAGACCGTCTGCAGCGTGGACTGCGCCCTGCTCATGACGAACAAGAATGTGGTTAACGTCAGAATCCATAAGGGCATCGTAGAGGTCAATTACAGCACCTCCAGGAAAACCAAAGATTGTTTTAACCCCCTCTTCAAGGAGGCATTGTATAATGGCTTCAGAGCCTGTTATTTTTCCCATGAACCGTCTTCCTTTTTATGCATGTTGAGGTTTTGTAGAAAAGTTGTCAAATAATATAAGCAACGTTTATTAATCAATAGAACCATGAAATATATCTAGCAATGACGTGGATGTCAATATCCAAGAAGAAACTGGGATAAAATGCCTGAAAATGCAGGTTTTTGTGGTTAGTGATATTCATTTCTTGACAATAGGTATGTAAGGTGATTATTTAATTTTTATTAACTTATAAAAACAACTAAGAGAATTTCATGTGCACACATAACATCCTATCAACTCTACTACTAACCCTGCTTAGGGAATCGACTGTGGTAGAATTTGGAGAGTTCTGAAACGTACATCATAAAAAATTACGTAAAATATAGAATCCGAAAAGGCCGCAGCGTTAGACTGCGGCCTTTTTTATTTGTGCCCGGTTGATCGTGTAAAAATGTACAGGCGTCGGGAAACAAAAAGAGGAAAAGTATGAAATCTGAAGCTGTAAAAAAGTATAAACCGTATCCAGGAGTTGATCTTCCGAATCGCACCTGGCCTGAAAAAACAATCACTACTTCACCACGTTGGTGCAGTGTGGATCTTAGGGATGGTAACCAGGCGCTTATTCAACCGATGGATCTGCAGCAGAAACTCGAGCTGTTTCAGTTGCTGGTCGATGTTGGTTTTAAGGAGATTGAGGTCGGTTTTCCCTCAGCGTCGGAGGTCGAATACGAATTTATCCGTACTCTTATTATTGATGCTCTTATTCCTGAAGATGTTACTATTCAGGTTCTTACTCCGGCACGTGAACATCTTATAAAAAAGAGTTTTGATGCAGTAAAAGATGCCAAAAATGTTGTTATGCATCTCTATAACTCCACCTCCACCCTTCAGCGCCGTGCAGTTTTTAAGATGAATCGTGAAGAGATAACAGCTCTTGGTGTTGAAGGTGCACGTGTAATCAAAGAAGTTGCAATGAGCCGCCGTGAGACGAATTTTTGTTTTGAATATTCTCCAGAGAGTTTCACGGGAACAGAACTTGATTTTGCATTGTCCATCTGTGAATCAGTAATGGATGTATGGGATGCAACGCCAGAAAATCCAGTGATCATTAATCTTCCTTCAACAGTTGAAATGGCAACTCCTAACGTGTACGCGGATCAAATTGAATGGTTTTGCAGGAATATGAAGAATCGGGAATCTGCCATTCTCAGCCTTCACGCCCATAATGATCGAGGTTGTGCTGTGGCTGCGACAGAACTTGCGCTTATGGCAGGTGGAGACCGGGTGGAAGGAACTCTTTTTGGAAATGGTGAGCGAACCGGAAATGTGGATATAGTAACCCTTGCACTCAATATGTTCACCCAAGGGGTGGATCCTAAACTTGACCTCCATGATATCGGTCGTATCATAAAAATTTCCGAGCAGGTTACAGATATCCCTGTTCATATCAGGCATCCGTATGCTGGAGAGCTTGTATATACTGCTTTTTCCGGGTCTCACCAGGATGCCATCAATAAAGGAATGGAGTTGTGCGAGCAGGGGGGGGAAGGGATATGGGAAGTTCCCTATCTTCCCATAGACCCCACCGATGTGGGCAGGACTTATGAGTCAATTATTCGTATCAACAGCCAATCTGGAAAGGGAGGCGTGGCTTATATAATGGATCGTGAATTCGGGCTGAAAATGCCAAAGTCCATGCATCCCGAGTTTGGTGCTGTTATCCAAAAAGTATCTGATACAGCAGGGAGAGAGCTGCAACCCGCTGAGATATGGGACTCATTCGAAAGTGAATATCTGCAAAATAATACGCCTTATTCCCTTCAAAGTTTTAATGTGGTGAAACGGCATATAGATAAGGATGAAAAAGCTTCACGTGCACAAATTGAAGCAGTACTTGCTGTTAATGGTGAAATAAAAATCATTGCAGCTGAAGGCAATGGGCCGCTGGACGCTTTCTGTTCAGCACTTAAAACAGAGCTGACTGGAAATTTCACCTTAAACCGGTATCACGAACATGCCTTGAGTAAGAGTTCGAGTTCCAAAGCAGTTGCCTATATTCAGCTCACAGTTCCTGACGGTACCCCTAAATGGGGTGTCGGAATTGATACTGATATTATTGTTGCTTCCATCAAGGCTGTTCTCAGTGCATTAGTGAGGATTGATTAAGGAATTGCTGGTTTTCGGACAAGCTCCTAGGTATAATTGTTATCACAAGAGAATAGACCTGCCTACCTTGCTAACGTGGGTTATGTTGAAAGCAATAACACTCAACTCAGAGCCAAAATCAAGGAGGCAGGTCATGGAAAAAATAATAAAATATATCGGCTT
>CAMZLK010000022.1 GCA_947311475.1 uncultured Desulfocapsa sp. | reverse complement strand
GGGTGTAATAGAATATATAATTATGTTTGATGGATTCGTAAAAACTCTTCATATTCGAGACAGGGAAATTTCTTATCTTTTCGGCGTAATAAGGTACGTTAAAAGATAAGAAATTTGCAATAACGAAGAAGATGAAGAGTTTTTACGAATCCATCAAACATAATTATATATTCTATTACACCCACCACCACCAATCAAATGAAAAGCTTGCTCAAATCGAAAATTATAATCCGATGGTTCCATGGGAGATTTCCTGTAACGTGTTATTGAGGAGCTGTGCCAGATTTGCTCGAGCTTCCAATTGTCTTTCAGTGTCTTTTTTCTTTTGTAAGGATCGAAAAAAAGCATCACAAATTGCTCGATCTTGCCGACTCCAATTGGATGTATAACCGAGCTTTCCAGAAGAAGTATCTTCACTTATTGCTTGGCTGTCATAATCCCGGCGGCCATGAGCCCAGTTAATGATATGACTGTAATAAAGAAGCTGTCTGTCAAGCAGCACAAAAAGAAGCTGAATATTTTTCACCGGCCCTACGTGGATTTTTTGAGCATCCAGACGCATCCCCAGTAAACGAGTACCTGACAGAAATTCTTTCCCTTTAAGGGCTGCGCCGGCAATACCAGCCAAACCGCCAATAACAGAGAAAGCTCCTAAAGTATGACCCAATGCGGCAACATCAATGCCAGCCCCCACGGCAGCACCGCTCAACCCTCCAGCCATGATAATCTGGGAAGAATTGAGCCCCAGAAAGTCCCAGGTTTTTTCGGAAAACAGGTCATTATTCAGGATTGATTGAGGCGGTAATTCCACATTAAAAATATTGTGCCTGTAGAGTGTGCGCATCTGCTTTTGACATTTTAATTCCTGCTTTCTCAAGAACTTTTCATATTGCTCGTGCAGTTGTAGCTTCAGCGCATCCTCATCAGCACCAGATTCCAATGCTATGGAGTACGTATATGCCAGCCCTTCTTCCAGGAGTCCAAGCAGCAATGTCACTACCTGATGGCTGCGTTCCTGCCAGTCCTTACGAAAAGCATTCACAACAGTATCAAGTACAGGCTGAATATCCTGATCAATGCTCTTTAAACTCTCAAGGAGTTCAATTCGTTCCCGATACGTTGCGTGGCAGGAATTAAAAAGCCGAGTGGAATTGAAATGCTTTCTGAATTCAGTCTGCCATTTCCCAAGCCAGGCAGTCTCTTCGTCCTTGCAGTTGATGATGGCCATGCGTGGACAGCCGGTGAGGCGCAGGATCTCCATCTCTGCCTTATCCACGTTGCGAAGTGGCCGGGAACCATCCACTACAAAAATAATTCCAGCACCCCGCAGAAGAGGCTGAAGCAACTTACAATCATCATGAAAATCCGGATTATTCTGGTGAGCTTCAATGAAATCCTGGATCATCGTTTCATCGCTTCCAGTATAGTTCTGCATCCATTGCAGAGTTTTACGGGGATTTTGAAATCCAGGGGTGTCAGTAAAGCGTATTATTTCGTGGCCATCAATGGCCACCGGAAAAGTCTGGCAATCGCGTGTTTCACCGGGCATTGGGCTGATTCGTACAGAATCATCCTCTGCCAATGTGGACAATACTGAAGACTTGCCCTCGTTTGGATGCCCGACAACTGCAAATTCCGGTATTGTATTCTCTTTCATTTCTGTTGAACCAGAGGAATTAATTGAAGGCAAGGATCAAGTAGCGTTGCTGTTTTTTGTTTCCAGATATGTAAATCATTTGGTGAAACCTCAGTAAAAAGAGTCCCCGGATTCGGTTTACCAATGAGTGCCACGATGATATGCGTTTCCTTATCACAATGAATACGAAGTTCACTCAAAAACCGCAACATCTCCTGAATGGGTGGCTGCCATGCCTCCTGCAGGATAAGCAGCGGTGGACATGCTGAATCTTTTTCTTCTTTGAGCTGTGTGAAAATACGGCTGTTATCGCTGTACTCTTCATTGATTCGCAGGCTCCTGCCCACTGTGTACCCAAAGGCCTGCTGACAGAGTTGCCCCAGTTGGCCGCTATCACAATCTTCATAGAGTTCATCGGGAACAAGAGCCAGCAACTCTCCATTTATTGCCGAACTATAAGTATTTTCATTCTTTTTGTCCTTCTTCACCACCATACCTGGAATCGTTTTTGTATCTTCTGCAAGAATTGATTCCTGTCTGGTCTTAACAGAAGTGGCAAAAGGTTCTTCAGCTCCCTGCTTTTTCTGAAAACTGGTTTCAAGATGGGGTGAAAGCAGCCGATGCAGGAGTTGATTGTGATCAGGACGACGAAATGAGATACGAGCCAGAGAATGTTTGCGCCCAAACGTACCAGCCACAAAAAGGATCACTCGGGGTAAAAGACAATAACAACAGATTGCCAGGCAAAGAAACGGCCACCAGGAAACAAGATCACTGCTTGTCAAGTGATAAAAGCCATCTTTTAATATCATCCTGCTTCCTTGAATCTGATCGGGATCGGGATAGGTTGCAGGACCAAGCAACCATGACCACGGCGCAGCTATCCATTGGACAGTCTTTGCCACAAACGGCGTGGACAGCTGAATGGTGGACTGCCAGCCAAAGGCAAGATCAGAACTTGCCACTTTTAGCAGCAGGGCACCTAACACTCCAAAATTGAAGGCAATGCCAGAAAGTTGAAACAAGAGAAACAAAGGCCAGGAAAACAATGCCCCATAGCCTTTGCCACTGGTCCGCACTGCCGCTAAAGCTGCTGCAAACTGTACGCGTTTGCGGCCTTTCATCCTATCGAGACCGTACTTCCGTATCTTAAACAGAAAGGCATTGAGCCCCCTGTTTACGAGGGAAAGTAAAAGAAAGGAACGCATATCCAAACCGCGTAATCTGCGAATCCCCCACAGAAACAAAAGAATAAGCAGCGCAAAAACCTGAAACCCGACAAAAACAAGAAAAAACAAAGACACGTTTACCGGCTGTACACCGGAATAACTTAAAAATGACCACGCAAGTCCAGCCCCGGTTGTCAAAGCCAGAAAAGAAATGAGTGACCAGAAAAGGCCATACAGCTCGTACCACATCCTGCCGGGTAACAATGCATTTCCATCACATTCCTGGTTTTCCAGATTCCGACGTTCCTGTAGCCATCGATAAATCAACCATTCACGATCTGGCTCTAATCCCTCTTCCAGCTGTGGTTCAATGGAATCAAGATAGATTTTTCGATCCCGATCGCGAAGCACAGAAAGTCCCTGCTCTTCTTCCAGTTGTGTATCCTGAATAAAGAAAAGTTCCAAATCGAGGAAATCGGGGATCCGCCATAATGAATTCATAAAACAGTTACTCGTGAAAGTTTTAATAAAAACATATAGAATTTTATTAGTAAAAGATGCACAATAACAGTTTTTATTATTGATGAAAAGAAAGTTAATATCACCGTTCAAGAAGCAACTCAACATTCTACAATACAGGAGCTTGTCCGAGAATATACATTTTGCTCAAAATCGACGAATTTTCCATGCATACTACAACAAGTAACTGGCGGGCCAACCTGCTCCTGTTTATAACAGCTATGATCTGGGGCTTTGCTTTTGTTGCACAGCGTCAGGGAATGGAGCATGTCTCTCCTTTCACCTTTAACGCTATTCGTTTCGCCATTGGTGCTGTCTCTCTAATACCTGTCATACTTCTCAGTACCCCCAAACAACACTCAACTGCTCCTCAAGTGTTTTTCAACATAAAAACCATGGCGGGTGGACTTTGTCTTGGTATTGCCCTTTTTTTAGGCTCTTCTCTGCAGCAGATAGGAATAGTTGAAACAACTGCAGGCAAAGCTGGATTTATAACCGGACTCTATGTCATTATCGTGCCCCTGCTGGGACTTTTGTGGAAACAAAAAACCGGGTGTGGTACCTGGTTTGGTGCGATACTTGCTGTAACCGGAATGTATTTTTTAAGCGTTACAGAAGACCTGAATATTTCAAAAGGGGACGTGCTTGTATTAATCAGTGCTTTATTCTGGGCTGCGCACGTACAATTAATCTCTCTATTTATCCAAAAATCCAATGCCCTGCATCTCTCTTTATTTCAATTTTTATTCTGTTCACTTTTCAGTTGGCTGGCTGCCGTTCAATGGGAAATAGTCACTCTCAGCGGAATACAGGGAGCGATGTGGCCAATTCTCTACACCGGGATATTTTCAGTTGGAATCGCTTATACCTTGCAGGTGATTGCCCAGCAAAAAGCACATCCGGCTCATGCTGCAATTATTCTCAGCCTGGAATCTGTTTTCGCTGCCCTTGGCGGCTACTTGATTCTTGGTGAAATTATCTCATTGAGGGGATTGTTCGGTTGTAGTCTAATGCTGGTAGGAATGCTCCTGTCACAACTGCTCACAAGAAAAAAAATACTCAATCCATAAGAGGTCTAAGATGCGGCAAGAAAATATTGATTTAACGGTTCTTTGTGAAAATAGCGTTGCGGGCCCTTTTGGCCTCATTGGAGAACATGGCTGGGCAGTGGGGGTGAAGACTTCAAATATGCATCTTCTCTTTGATACCGGACAGGGTTTAGGAATAATCGGTAACAGCAAGATTTTGGAGTTCGATCTCAGTAAGGTCGACGCGATTGTCCTCAGCCATGGCCATTATGATCACTGTTCCGGACTCCCCCTTGTGCTGCCCCTAACCGGGGAAATAGACGTTTATATTCACGAACAGGGCTTTGGCAGACGTTGCCACAGGTATAAGGGAACAGTGAGAGATATTGGTATTTGTGACCAGCAAAGCAGCCTTGAAGCAAAGGGAGCAAACTTCATTTTCAATACATCTTTCACAAAGATTGCAGATGGAATGTATTTAAGCGGAACAATCCCCCGAATCAACTCTTTTGAAAAATCGGATCCCAGATTAGTACGGGAAACCACGGACAAGGATCTCCTCGTAGATCCGCTCTCAGATGACCAGACGCTAATAATTGACAGCGAACAGGGGTTAATTCTTCTCCTTGGTTGTGCCCACGCAGGACTTATTAACATATTACATCATGTACAGAAACAATTACCAGACAGACCAATCCACACAATTATCGGAGGCACCCACCTCGATTTTGCAAGTGATGAGCAATTTAGCGCAACCATTGACTCCCTGCATGAATTTGATATTCAATGCCTTGCTGCAAGCCATTGTACAGGGCTTGAACGCGGAGCTGATCTGGCAAAAGTATTTGGCTCTACATTCCGCTTTGCACCGGTGGGTACAAAAATTCATTTCCCCTGATTATGCCCCACGCTCAAGGCATTGTACAAAAAGCATTTTGCAGTAAATGCAACTGTAATCATTCCCTGCCACGCACCCCTGCAACGGATGCAGCAAAAGAGCTCATGGCGCACATGGATCACGCACTGTTCGCAGACTACCTGTATGGGGAAGCACGTGGTAAAATGTTTGGCGTTCTGGTCTGTCGTACCCGAGAGGGAACTTTTACAACTTTGAAAGCTTTTTCCGGACAGTACAACGGGCAATGGAAATTAGAGGGCTGGGTTCCTCCCCTCTTTGATGTACAGGATTTTAGGAATCTTCACGATCCTGTTGAAAAACAGATTAAAGCCCTTGGCAGAGAAGCAGCAAAAACAGCTTCAGATATAACCCGCCGTGACAGCATTCTTCTCCAACGAAAACAACTCTCCCGGCAACTTATGAAAGATATCCATGCACTCTATACCCTTCACAACTTCAAAGGTGAGCAGTGCTCTCTTTTGGATCAGTTTCCACAGGAACGTGGTATCCCGACAGGTACCGGAGACTGCTGCGCCCCTAAGCTTCTCAACTATGCAGCCATGCATGATCTGCAGCCTTTAGGACTTGCAGAATTCTTTTGGGGTACAACAAACAAATCGTCCAGCAGGCATGAAGGAGAGTTCTATCTTGCCTGTGAAGACAAATGCGGCCCCATCCTTGGTTTTCTTCTCTGCGGGCTGGAATCCCAATAGGAACATGAAAGATATAAACATAATCCATACTGACCCGGAATTTCTGGTGGTGAACAAGCCGGGTGGGCTGCTTTCAGTTCCAGGTCGAGGCCCTGACAAACAGGACTGCGTAGTGAACCGGGTACGGACACTCTACCCGGACATTATTCAGCAACCCGCAGTCCACCGACTGGACATGTATACTTCCGGAATAATGCTCATTGCCAGAACGAAAAATATGCACCGTCTACTTTCTATACAGTTTGAACAACGGAAAGTCAAAAAAGAATACATCGCCATACTGGATGGTATTATTAAAGGAACAGAAGGGATTATCGAACTCGCATTCAGACTTGATCCCGATAATCGGCCATATCAAATCCATGATCCAAAACAGGGTAAAACAGGAATAACCCGATGGAAGAACATCGGAACAACACATGAGCAGTCCCGTGTTCTCTTTTTCCCTTTAACTGGTCGTACCCACCAGTTACGTCTCCATTCGGCTCACCCCTTAGGGCTAGGAATCCCCATTGTTGGCGATGCCTTGTATGGACACGGTGAAGAAGGAGATCAGATGTTTCTGCATGCAAGTACTCTCTCTTTTCTCCACCCAGAGACAGAGGAGCAGATGGAGTTCATCTCCAAACCGGACTTTTAGCCAGATAGTTTACATCAAGAAGTGTCTTCATGTTTCAATCCACGCCCTCGCAGGGAGGGCGACAAACAAAACGGGATCCCCTATTATTTCTCTATTATTTCTCAGAAATCTGCAAATTCCTCGAAAGAAGAAAAAGAGGATATCCCTTTCTTGAATCAACGAAAATCAAGAAAGGGATAATGGTATTGAAGAAAATGACGCTACACTTCTTTTATCCCCTCAAGCTTCCACTCCTCTGTTCCAAGCGGACGGGCCCAGCTCCACTCCTCGGCGAATTTAACAGGATCGGTCATGCTTCCTGAAATCAAATCACCACTTTTATCATCCACAGTGTAATCAAGGAGATTGGCTGTGAAGAGAACCGTTACAAAATCTTCACCTCCCTCTGATCCTGCTGCCACAACTTCAACTTTGCGGATGGAGATATTTTCAAGTTTATTCAACTCTCCTTTAGCTTCCATTTCAGCAAATTGGGCTTCATACTCAGAAGCGAGTTGCTCTCCCAGAAGATCTCTATATGAGCTGATGTCACGCCGCATCCACCCAGCTTGAACCTTAAAAAAGACATCCGATGCCACTTCCAGAAAATACTCGGGATCAAAACCGGGATCACCAATACGGATCATATCCAAACCTTCTTCGAGACTGGATTTGACAGGTTCCACAGGAGCAGAAGCATACCCGCCAGAGGCCGCAGAGTTGTCTCCACCAAAATTTCCTTTAAACACATTATCATTCCGAGGTGGCTGGTATCCGGAACCTGGAGGTGTACCGCTGGGAGGGCGGGAAGTAAACCTCTTAAAAAGGAAATAGCCCACAACACCAAGCAAAAGCATGGGAAGTATCCCCATACCACTGCCCCCCATTCCAAACATGCTGCCAAGCAGCATTCCACCAAGAGCACCGCCCAGCAAACCACCCATCAGTCCACGACGAGCCCCTGATTTCTGTTGTCTGGCCTGAGGTTTTTGTTTGTGAGTTACCGGAGCCCTTCTTCTGGGGGCAGAACGAAAGGAGCGCCCACCTCCACGGGAACGGGCGTGGGAATAATCTGCCATGATACCAGCTTCCACAAAACAGAGTGTGAAAAAAACGAGAAAAAAAGGAGTTAGTCCCCTCATAAACATAAGCATAATTTGCCTCCGCAAGAATAGATCATCTGTTGTAATTATAGTTTCATAACATCTAGTGAGAGTGATCACAATAAATGCTGGAATAAAAAGCTGAAATGTGCAAGATAAGTAATGGAAAGGTAAGGAGCCCCCTCACGTACCTTGCAAATACCAAGAGGGCTCCTTACCTTTCCATTACTTATCTTGCACATTTCAGCTTTTTATTCCAGCATTTATTGTGATCACTCTCACTAGATGTTATGAAACTATAATTACAACAGAT
>CAMZLK010000021.1 GCA_947311475.1 uncultured Desulfocapsa sp. | reverse complement strand
GCGAGATGATCAGGTACCTCATATACTCTGATACAGTGGATGCTTCTGTTTTTCTTGTAGACATTAGCTAAAATTGTATCGAGGCGGTCATAGGCAAGGGTTTTAAGAACCGGATCGACCACACTTGCCCTGAGTGTATTGATAATAAGTTGCCCGTTGGTGAGGATAGTCTGGTCAATGGCCCGGTATTCACGGGCAACCTGGACAGCCAGCAGTGTTGTCACAAGAAATACCAGGGATGCCAGATATATCCCCAGCAAGTGCCTGCCGAGAGAAGTCCTTGACTGTTTTTCCGGCGGGTTCATTTTGTATTCTGCAGGGGGTAACGGAGTGCAACATTGGCCTGTCCGGCAGGCCAGACAGTGACCGATTTTCCATTCTGAATTTGCACAAGTGCCATGGGTTTTCTGGTGTTAAGGCCGCGTTGGTCGTATTTAACCGGGCCATAGAATGTTTCAATATCCAGATTTCGTATGGCTTGAACAATCAGTTCAGCATCGAGTACTGCACTGCGTTTCATGGCCTGTTGCAGAATAACACCACAAGTAGCAGCCTGTGCAGAATGATACGATGGAGTGTAACCGAATTTTTTCTGGAATCGACGGGTAAATTCTCTGGCAGTGCCAAAGATATCACCTTTCCAGTGACTGTCTGGCAACCATTGGGTCATCCCGATCATACCTTCCGCATCTTTTCCCAATTCCTGAATATATCCGTGTTGGGAGGGGCCAAGTGTCATAACAACACTCTTGGGAATATCAAAAGGAGACTGCTTTAACTGTTTTGTAAAACGAATGGCATCAAGAGAATGCCCGGCAAAGACCAGGAGATCCGGCTGTTTCTGTCCTATTTCGATAATGCAGGAGTGCAGATTCTTATCAAGATCTGCTACGGAGTTGAAATAAACCTCAGAGAGCCCGTTTTGCAGTCCCCATAACCTTGCACCTTTACCGACGCTTTTGGAAAAAAGACGATCTGTGGTCAGCACCGCATAGCTTTTCGGTTTCGGTTTAAAGTTCCTGATCATGGAGAAAAAATCTTTTGTGTACCAGCTGGCTGAAGTGAGGACAGCAAAGGTACATCGATTGTTACTGTTGTATATTCGTTCAGACGAGCCGGAAGCAACTATCAGAATAACCCCGTATTCTTCCGCTATCTTGCGAGCCTCCAAGGTCAAGGTGCTTGAGTAGGGGGCAAAAAGAAAATCAACTTTTTCTTCTAAAATCAGATGTTGATAGTTTTTCCGGACTGTTAGCGCCGTGGAGTCATCCCCCACTTCCACAATACGGACAGGGTAGTGTCTGGAGTTGATTTGAAGCCCTCCTCGCCCGTTGACCAATTCCATCCAAAGCTGAAAGCCCTGGCGCATCATATCGCTTTCAGCAATAAAATGGCCCGTGGTGGAAAGTGACACACCGATTATAATCTCTCTGCGTCGTGGCCTGGTCGGGAGGGGTCGAAGGGAAGTGAGCACACTCCCAGATTCTACAATTCTATCACGATTGTCCCCTTCTGTCGTCCACCAGAGCGGAGAACTAATCATGATTAAGGAGATACTGAGGGCGATTATGAAAGACAATGTCCGCATAAATTATTATAGCGTAGATATAAAAAACTAAGAAATAGTTTTTAGGATTACACAAATTTTTTTTATTGTTGTGGTGTAACTACTCACGGGGTAAGCGACTTACTTTCGCAAACCACTGATTTTGTAGTTACAGTTATGGGATTCATAGAGTTTAACCGTTTCACCCATGAGTAATCGCCGTTATTGTTTGAATGTAGTACGCCGAAATTAAATAAAAATGTGCGCCCCGGACATAATGTTTCTTACTAAGCCACCGGGATTTCGACCTTTTTACGAGCTTATCAGGATCGACAGGTTAAAACAAACATGGTTTAGAAATTGTGATGAATCGTGTCCCAACAGTACTATTCTACAGGTATCAAATAGAAAACCATGCGAAAAAAAGAAAAAGAGATCACAGACAAAAATGAAATCATCTCAATCATTGCAAAAGCAAAAGTCTGCAGACTTGCAATGATTGATGGCAACAGACCCTACATTGTTCCGCTCTCTTTTGGGTATCGTGACAATACTCTCTATTTCCACGGATCCCTGCAAGGAAAAAAGATTGATTTGATACTGGAAAATCCAAATGTCTGTTTTGAATTTGACCAGCTGATCGAAACCATAGAATCTGAGAAAGCATGCAGCTGGAGTATGAAGTTTCAATCTGTCATCGGATTCGGAATGGCTTGTTTGCTTGACGAAAAAGAAGAAAAACAGAAGGCTCTTGCTATAATAATGGCACAATACAGCAACCGGCGATTTGATTTCCCTGAAAAAATGTTGCAGGCCACGGCTGTGATCAAAGTTGCGGTGGAAAGCCTGACAGGCAAGCAATCTCTTCCTGATTGTTAGGGCAACGAATACCATGAACCCTACCCTTCTCAGCTTTGAATCAAATAATAGACATGTTTTCCGCTACCCTGTCAGACTGAGCATACTGTTCTTCATTCTGATCATTTCTCTACTTGCAAGCCAGGCCATAGCCAAAGTTCCACTAACAGTTGAACTTAACGGACTGAAAAATCCATTTAAGAAAAATGCCCTCCTTTTTCTTGAAATCAACAAGATGAAAGATGATAAGGATCTTAACGAACGATGGATAAAACGTCTGCACAAACGTGCTCCGAAACAAATCCGTGAAGCCCTGCAACCGTATGGCTACTACAATCCGGAAATCAAAGCCGAATTAACAGAAACTGAAGGCAAGTGGCTTGCCACATACACTGTTGACAAGGGGCCACCGGTCAACATCAACAAGAGAGACGTTCAATGGTTTGGAGATGGCAGTACAGAACCGGTATTTCAGCAGAGTATTGAAGAATATCACAAAAGAGCAGGTGATATTCTAATCCATGCAGATCACGAAGCAGAAAAAAACAAATTTATGAGTATGGCTCTTTCCAACGGATACCCAAAAGCCAAATTCTTAACCAGTGAGTGGTTGATCGATATTGATAAAAACAGTGCCGACCTGACACTCTATATGGATACCGGCCCTTTATACTATTTTGGAGATATTAATTTCAAACAGGATTTTCTCGATCCGGATCTTATCCGAAAGTATGTCACCATTGAAAAAGGTGCCCCCTATTCACATGAAGCACTGCTGGAATTTCAGCAGATTCTGATAGCCAGCAACTATGCAAAAGAAGTAAGCATTGTCCCATTATTCAAAGAAGCAGTGGATCAGCAACTGCCATTAGATGTCCTCATGAAACGAATTCCTCCACATAAATTTGCATTTAACATCGGTTATGACTCTAATACCGGTGTTCGGGGAGGTGTACGATGGGACAATCGTCTGATTAATCGCCATGGCCATCATTCCACAGTACTCCTGAAGCTCTCCCAAAAAGAAGGGGTCTTTCGAGCCCAATACAACATTCCCGTACTGCGCCCCGTCACTGACAGATGGGTATCAACAGCCAGTTATGAATATGACGAAAGTCCTGACACAAAAAGTACTACAACCGAATTTGAGACAGCTTTTGTCCGAAGAAATCTGGCCGACACCCTTTTTTACAAGGGATTCCTGCTGGCCTCGAACGAACAGTTCAGCGTTAAAAGTGAACCTGACGAAAATACAACCCTTTTCAGTGCCGGGCTGACCTTTCGTTTTTCCGAAATAGAAGATTCCATGTTCCCCCAACACGGGCACTATGTTTTCACCGATCTTCGCGGGGCGGCAGAGGCATTATTATCAGATACATCCTATGGCAGGTTACACCTCAAAGGACGATATATGTATGGCCTGGGTGAAAATGGACGTATTGATACCCGATTGGAAATCGGTGCCGCCTGGGTTGATAATTATAATATTTATCCCACAACGCTAAGGTTCTTTACAGGTGGTGACAACTCTGTTCGAGGCTACCTGTACGAATCCCTCGGGCCGGTAAATGAAAATCAGGTGAGTGTTGGTGGTAAAAATGTTGTCAGCGGAAGTTTTGAGTATGACCATCGGGTGGCCGAGTCTTGGGTTGTTGCAACTTTTGTGGATGCCGGCAATGCCTATAATGAAAAACTTGAGAAGATCTTCGTCGGTGCTGGAGTTGGAATTCGCTGGCTCGTACCTTTTGGCTCACTCCGGATTGATATAGCCTACCCGGTGAGTGAAAATCCCGGCTTTGATGACTGGAGACTTCACGTTGGTTTTGGTGCAACACTGTGAAAAAATGGCTTATTCGTATAGCACTTGCTTTCTTCTTCCTTTTTCTCGTTCTATTGTTTTGCGGCTTCTTTTTACTTGGTACCGAGAGTGGTGCACAATTTCTGGTAACTCAAACTAAAAAAATACTGGACCACAGTTTGGAAATTGCGTCAACAAAAGGAAAGGTTCTTGATCGTCTTGAATTTACCGATATAACATTCAAGACTGCTGAGGGGTTTGCAACGGTTGGCCACCTGACACTTGACTGGAAGCCATCAGATTTACTAAAAAAACATGCACACATCCTGGAATTGAGAGCAGACAATGTATCCTATAGTGCTCTCTCTGTTTCGCAAAAGGAGAGCACACCACTAATCCTGCCAAAACTTACGCTGCCCATCAAGATAAGCATTAACAGCTTAAGTATAAACAATCTTCGTTACTCTTCTGCTCCTGATTCTGAAGCAATTGTTGTTAACAAAGCGGGACTCACCCTTAGCTGGGACACTAATGGCATCCATATTCAAAACCTGGATATCAACATGGATGCCGCATCCTTTCAGGCCGCAGGGGACATAGCCCCCATCGAAGACTATCCTCTACACCTGACCACAACACTCAAGACCCTTGATCCTGATCTCCCTGAAATCACAATGCTTGGGACATATGGAGGTGATTTGCAAAAACTTACCATCCAGGAAGAGCTAACAGGGGATGTCACAGCTAATTTGAGCATGATCCTCCAAAACGCTATTACTGATCTCTCCTGGCAGGCAGATATTACAATCAAAAAGTTAAGCCCTGCTGTTTTTTCCGACATCCCGGGAATACTTATTGGAGACATCACAAGTAAAGGCAACCTGAAGCTGGCAGAGGTCTCCTCATCGTTACGTTTGCGGGACGTAAACACTCCGGAACTAAACTGGGATCTGAATCTAAAGGCGGATGTAAAAGATATCATCGGAGAACTCCTCCTTGACATCAAACAACTCACCCTACAGCATGCTGAAACCGAAACGACCATTGAACTCTCAGGAAACACCGACTTAGATCTCAATTTTGATCTGTTTCTGGACTGGCAGGGACTCCAATGGCCCATAACAGGAGATTCTGATTATGATTCTGCCACAGGCAAGGCAACACTTAAAGGAAATCTCGACAGTTTTCTCCTTACTGTAAGCGCTGAGTTAGCAGGTAGTCAGCTCCCGGAAGGAGATATTCTGTTTAGTTCTGAGGCAAGTAGTAACGGTTTGCATGACATCCAGCTGACCCATAATCTTCTGGGAGGGAAAATCGATTCACAAGGGCTGGTGGAATGGTCTCCAATGGTTAAATGGGACATAAGCAGCCAGGGAAAAGCCATGAATCCCGGCAAGGAATATCAGGACTGGCCAGGTAAAATTGACTGGAACCTTCGAACTGATGGCAGTGTTACGGAAAAAGGGACCTTTGTAAATATTTTCATTGATAGCCTCGGTGGGATCATGAGAAATCTTCCGGTTTCCGGAACCGGCAACATCAGGGTTCAACCGGACGACATTCGTGTTGACGGACTTCTCTTTGCAGTAGGCAGCGCCATGACCTCTGCCGAAGGAAACCTCAATGAGCATTCTGACCTTCAATGGAAGGTTGATATTGCCGATTTTTCCGACCTGCACCCCCATGCATCCGGCCAATTTAAAGCCACGGGAACTGTTAAAAAAAGGATGACAGAGCCTCAAATCAATATGAAACTCTCGGGATCATCCATTCGTTATGCCAGCATAAAACTAGAGAGAATCGATGGTGATGCATCCCTTGACCTTAGCTGGAAGAACCCTTTTTCCTTAAATCTCTCGGCCTCGAACCTTACATCAGGTGAGAACCGGATTACACACCTGTCAACAAAGACCAGCGGTACAAGAGAAAAGCACTCCATCCATTTGGAGGCAAACCATAAAATGGCAGATATATACCTTGATCTGACGGGCGGGTATCAAAAAGAAAAATGGACAGGTTTCCTTACGGATTTCAACATTTTTTCCACAGACCTTGGTACCTGGGAACTGGAAGAATCCGCAGAGATCTCTGCGAATGCATCCTCTGCCGCCATGGCACCACTCTGCCTCAAGAGAGACGATTCGAATATATGCATAAATGGATCATGGGAAAAAGAAAGCAATAACACCCAGGGAGATCTTGAATTAAATAAAATCCCGCTGAACTGGCTCGCTCCCTGGCTCCCTGAAACAGTAACAGATTTGACAGGACTCTTTTCAAGCCATGCAACTCTCAACACAAAGAACACACTTAAAGCAGATATTACTGCCACAATAACACCCGGCAATATCAGCTACGTAACCGATAGAACAACAGGCACTTTTCCCCATGAGGGCTTGAAGCTCACCCTGAAAGTACTGGATAAAAAACTCGATGCAGATCTTCTTCTAAGCGTTGATTCAAATACCCTGAGCGGCGAGTTGCACTCTCCTGATCTTCTGCAGAAAGATATTGGTACCAAGGCAAAACTTGACGGAAAACTCATTGTTGATGCAAAGAATTTTGATCTGCTTAAAACTCTGGTTCCCGAAGTTCAGGATCTCGATGCAATGGTTGATCTGGATTTTACTATTCTGGGGAGCCTTGAAGAACCGGAAATCAACGGAGAGGGACAGATAAATATTGCCCATATACATATTCCTGCAGCAGGGCTGGATCTGACTGACACAAGCATGGATGTTCTTGCCAGGAACACAGAAGTAACAGTTTCCGGTACATTCATCTCACCTGAAGGTGAATTGGCACTGAACGGAACAGCAAGCCTTGATCCTTCAAAAAAATACCCTGCACATATCACCCTTAAAGGAGAAAACTTCAGACTGGTGGATCTTCCGGATATTAAGGTATTCCTCTCCTCGGACCTTCTCTTTGAAAAGAAGGCAGATCTTATGAGTCTTACCGGAGAAGCAACAATTCCCAAGGCTGACATACTGATGAAGGTACTGCCAGTCGGCAGCCAATCGGTATCTCCTGATATGGTGATTCTCCAGGAAACAGAGCAGGAAGAACCCAAATCGCCCTTACATATGCAGCTGAAAATCACATTGGGGGATGATGTCCATTTCTCAGGTTTTGGATTCAGCGCATACGTTGATGGTCAGTTGTCAATACTCTCAGAACCAGAAGAACAGATGCTTGGCAGTGGTGCCTTTCATATTAAAGAGGGAAAATATCGAGCCTATGGTCAAAATCTTGAGATCGAAACCGGTGTGATTTCATTTCCGGGAGGGCCTTTAAGTAAGCCGGGTATAAACCTTCGGGCAACACGAACCATTGGAGACATTGTTGCCGGAGTCTACGCCATTGGCCCTGCAGCAAAGCCCCGAATCACAACTTTTTCCAATCCGCCCATGTCTGAAAGCCACGTAATCTCTTACCTGCTCACCGGATCGGCACCAGACGATGTTGGAAAAGGGGCTAAGGTTACAGTGGGCAAACAGATCAATAATAAGCTTTCTGTTGGGGTGGACACAGATGTAAAAACAGGCGATAGCGAATTTATTACCCGATATCGACTCAGCCGTAAGATATATGTGCAAACCACAACAGGAGCAAACAGCAATGCAGCAGATATCTATTACACCATCGAACTGGAAGACGATGATGTTACGATTCCCTTGATAGAACCATAGACTTATACGCCAAAAACAGGCACAGCATTTCGATCCATATCAATGGCCACCATGGTAACTGTGGCCTCTGTTACTTTGTGTTCTTCGTCTGAGCACCGCGGATGGGCAAGCACATCAACATGTATTTTGATGGATGTTCTTCCAATTTTTATGGTCTGGCACCAGAGACTGACAATATCACCCACCTGAACAGGCAAATGAAACTGCACCGAATCCATGCTCACTGTTACATAACGATGATGTGCCTGACGCTGTGCTTCGACCGCTGCTGCCTCATCAATCATGGAAAGAATAATACCACCGAAAATATCCCCGTCCGGATTAGTATATTTGGGTAACATAACCAGACGAATAGCAGGTTCATTGGAAGGTACTTTCATGGTGGGATCAACTCCGGTTATCTGGCTTTGGATTTTTAGCACTCCTCACGTATGGCGCATAAATTTCTTGTGCTTTTTTCTAATCTTCCAGAAAATATCTGGAATAACAAGCCATTTTTCATATACAATAGGACGGGAAACATTTTTTTCAGTTCAGTTTGACTGTTTTCCATCATTCCCATACAATAACAGGACTCTAACCCACAGGAATCAACATGGAAATCGCATATCCCGGCCTGATGTGGCTCACAATCGGTGTAACATTTTTTGTGTTGGAGATGGCAGTTCCCGGCTTTGCCCTCTTCTTTTTCGGGCTTGCTGCCTGGTTGACAGCACTTGGCTGTTATTTTTTTTCCTGGAGTATCAATACCCAACTTGCTGTATTTCTTGTACTCTCGCTGGTTTGTCTTTTTGGCCTGCGTGGAATTGTCAAAAAAGTATTTATTGGAGATAATAACCCATTAAGAGACAGCCAGGGCAAAAGCCTGTTGGAACTACGCGCACAGCTCTAGATTGTCCAGGAGACTTTATTTATGAACAGTGTACAAAAATTATTAATAACAGCATGCTATCTGTTATTTTCAGGCATTCTTTTTACAGGAACTGCATGGTCTGATAATAATATCGAATTTCTTGGTAAGGAACTTATCAAAAACCTTAATTTTGGTGTGTACGAAGTTGTTACTCCAAAACTTGAAAGTGACAAGATCGAGTATGCCCGTAAATTGCCATTTGATAAGCTGGATTTTGTAGAAAGAAATGAAAAATATTACAGTATTGGCACAGCCTTTTTCATAAATGAACAGGAACTGATGACTGCAGCACATGTCTTTCGTCTGATGTATTTTTCCCTTCTCCAGGATTTTTATATTCGGGACAGTGAAGGAAACGTCTATCCAATAAATACCATTAAGAAATATTCAACTCTTCGTGACATGGTGGTTTTTGATCTCAAGAAATATCCGCCTGAAATCGTCCCTTTACAAAGAGATGGTGATGTTGAAATTGGCGACACAGTATTTTCAGTCGGAAATGCGCAGGGAGAAGGAATTGCTTACCGTGCCGGTCAGGTGGCATCGTTCACACCTGAACGTGAATATGGAAAATGGAAAGACATCAGGTTTACTTCTCCCGCCTCCCCCGGCAACAGTGGCGGTCCCCTTCTCAATCTGCAGGGAAAAGTCGTTGGTTTGATAATAAAAAAGAATCAAAGTGAAAATTACAATATTGCGGTACCCATCAATGAAACAGACAACCTGACCAATGAAGCAAAATTTCATCTTCGTAATGTAACCGCCGGAATATACGGTGTTGATGATACTGTAACCAGGGATTGGTTTTATACGACCAGTCTGCCCGCAACTGTGGAAGACATTGCCAACAAAGCCCAGAATGATTTGAACAGCCATTGGGAAACCATATGGACCGAGTTGATGGAAAAAGTTAAGAAAAAGAACCTGCCTTGGGGAATACAGTTTCGTGACTACCTCAGGAACCAGTCACTTGTCAAAGGACTTGCTCCGCTTATACCTGGAAAGGACTTCAGGAAATGGAGTGCCAGCGGATGGTTTGGAGAAAAACTGCCCATTACTGCATCACAAAATGTTTACAGAAGTAGGGGGAAGGTCACAGACTTACACGCTGTGGTGGAAAAGCCTGAAGATATCAGCCTTAAAGAATTTCTTGATTCTCCCATGATCGTAATGGAAAACCTTTTGAAGGCTATTTCCATTCCACGTCAAGTTGGGACAGAACAGGTTCCCATAACCAGTCTTGGTGAGCCGGATAAAAGGGAAATTATCCAGGATAAACTTGGTCGAAAATGGATTACTTCCCTATGGTATCTCCCCTATTCCGATATGTTTATTTACAACTCCTGCCTGCCCTACCCGAAAGGTGTTATCTGTCTGGTGGACAAAAAACAAAATGCCAGCCAGAAATATGGCTATTTCAACGCCATCCATGACGGATATAACGAACATGTCATTGGATATGTGGGTGAAATCGATGACTGGGAGGAATATTTCTCCCTTGGCGAAGAATATCTCCCGGAACTCTTCCACAATGGAAAAATTGTTCAAAACGATACTCATCTGAAGGTACAACTAAAAGATTTTGCCATCGATTTTGACAACGACAAAATTAAAGGCGATTCCATCATCCATTTTCACCTGGGCTATTCAAATGAAAAATTGCTGGCTGAAGATCTCCTCTTATTTGAGATATTTCCCGTAAACGGCGGCAAGGCACAGTATAGAATTCGATCATTCTACGAACCGGGTATTTTTAGTTCTGCTAAATATAAATCCAAGTGGGATGCTGTTATCAATGGGACAGGTGATTACTCTGGGAAAGTTACAAACAAAGGGGATACGCTGGTGATTAAACACGCCGTTCAAGACACAAAAAAGACCTTCACCTCAATCCACAACAAGCAGATCAGCAAGGTGTTTGTTACTGGCTGTTATCACGAAACCTCTGATGATAACATTGAAAAAGACTGCGAGAATTTTTTTAAGAGTATTGAATTTATGTGATTCCTACTACTGCCATGCCATGCAATCAGACATGAAATGGAAAAAAGAACGGAGTCAATAATATAGTAATGGCACCAACCAGAATGGAAAGAGGAACACCGATTTTTACAAAAGCACCAAAAGTATATTTTCCCGGCCCGTAAACCATAAGGTTAGTCTGATAACTCACAGGTGAAATAAAGCTACACGATGCTCCCACCATAACAACAATCACAAATGGCATAAAGCTGACTCCCTGTGCCGAGGCAATGGTCATTGAAATGGGGAACATAAAAACAGCAGAAGCCACATTGGTCACCATGGCATCCATCAGGATGCAGCCAAGAGATTGAAATAGCACCAGTGGAATACATACCGGCTGCAATCATAAACAGGGCACCAATGGTGAGCACTCCAGGATTATTAAAACCCTTTAATGAATCCTCAAGAGGAGCAAGCTTAAAGGTGATGGAAAGGGTGAGAGCACCAATAAAAATGGCTGCAGGAGGAATCTTGCTAAATATCAGAAGGGTAAATGTTAAGGCAAGAATAAGAGTGATAATCAGCAAAGGCGACATAAAATCATTTTTTCCTTTTTTTATCCCTGTTTTTATCCCGAATAAAGAGTTGAATTGGAATTTTATCCAGTCCAAGTCCGTCACGAAACCTGTTTGTAAGGTAGCGCTCATAGGAAAAGTGGACACCTTTGGAACTGTTGCTCATGATCACAAACTTGGGCGGCCTGCTTCCCACCTGTGAAGTATAATAAAATTTTAGGCGTTTATTTTTATAAATGGGTGGAGAATGATCCTCCACCGCATCTTTTAGGAGTCTGTTTAAAGCAGATGTTGGAAAAACAGAGGTAAACTGTCTGTACACTGCACCAATTGCAGGAAAGAGTCGTTTTATACCATATCCTGTGAGAGCAGAAGCAGTTAATAGTGGCGCAAAACCTACAAAGGGAACAGCGAGTGAAATTTCTCCCATGATCTGCTTTTGCCGTTCTTTATCATCTTTCACCAGATCCCACTTATTAACGAGCAGAATCAATCCTCTGCCCTGTTCCTGGGTGTAGCCAATCACTTTGGTGTCCTGCTCGGTGATACCTTCTTCAGCATCAATAAGAACCACTGCAATATCACACTTTTCCAGTGCCGCAAGAGCCTTCAAAATGGAGAACTTCTCCAGTTTTTCCTTGGTCTTGCCCTTTCTTCTGATTCCTGCTGTATCTATTAGCAGATAGCTGTATTTACCATGTGTCAACAACGTGTCCACGGAGTCTCTGGTGGTACCTGAAACATCGGAAACCACCATCCGATCATGCCCTAAGATCCGATTAATCATGGAAGATTTACCCACATTGGGACGTCCAAAAAATGCCACCTTCACCGTTCCATCCGGAAGATCAAGCGCGTCTTCTGTATCGAATAAAGATTCATCAAGTGCATCCATGAATGTGTAAAAGCCATACTTATGCTCACCAGACACCGGCCACAACTCTTCCACCCCAAGCTCATAAAATTGAGCCATTTGCTCCATTTCCTGTTCCGGACCATCTATTTTATTTACCACATAAAAAATGGTCTTCTTTGTACGACGCAGGAGATTTGCAACTTCCTTATCGGCAGGTGTTACCCCTTCCCGCCCATCCAGCACAAAAAGAATAATATCCGCCTCCTCAATGGCAGCCAGCGCCTGGTTACGGATATGCCCGCCCATGGCATCACCGCTGGCATCTTCAATACCTCCAGTATCCACCAGCATAAACAGTTTATCGTTCCACACCACCTTTTCATAATGGCGATCACGGGTAACACCGGGGGTGGGATCAACGAGGGCTTTTCTTGAACGTGTGATACGGTTGAACAGGGTAGACTTTCCAACATTTGGACGGCCTACCAGAGCTACAATCGAATGGGTTTGAATGGGCATATTGTATTACTTCTTAATGTCTGCAATAAATGAATTAGATGAATCAATGGCAATGTTCATGGATTTAATCAACTCGCCAATCTGTCCTTCAAGATTGGCAAATTCAGATTGGAGTGAACCAATTGCCTGTGCATTCAGATTATGTTTTAAATAGAGGACGTTATCGTGGAAAATCCTTAACACCGGTTCCATGGTCTGCTCGGCAGTTTTCATGGCGGCAATCATCTTATTGTATCGCACTTTAGTTGCTTTTAACTGCTCCTCACTCGAGCGACGCAATGCTTTGCTCTCATACTGCTTCAACTCTCCTTTCCACTCTTTAAACAGAGCACTGGCAACAGATTCGATTTTATCGATTCGTGAGGAAACGTCATCTGCGGAATTTTTACTCTTTTCATATTCTTTATTCAGTTTATCATATGCCTTTTTCAGATCTGTCTCTTCCAGTTTTACAACGGAATCAAATTGCTCAAGGGCTGATTTAAACTGTTTCTGTGCATCTTCTTGGGAATCACGCCCTGCTTCAACACGATCCACCAGGATATCACGTTTATGAATACCAACTTTCTCCATGGCACCATAGTAGGTGCTGGAACAGGCAGTAAGAAAAAACAGCAAGACAACACAGGAACCTAAAAACAGCATTTCTTTACATAATACTTTCATGTCATAAACCTCTCCAAGAATACATTCGCAATTAAATAATAGTATAAGAAAGTATATTTACACCGAAGGCTATCTACTGGCTAGAGATAAACGCAAGAAAAAAGGAGAAATGACACGAATCTATTCGTAGACTTCGTTTGCTGACCATGCTACGAAGCCAGGAGCTTGTCCGAGAATGCCCTTTCGGAGTCTCGTTCCTCGCTACCTGCCCAAACTCTTCAGAATTGTCGAAAAATAATGCTCGCAATATCACATATATGGCTGCGCTTATTTTTCGACAATTCTTCGATTTTGACCAGAATGCCTATTCTCGGACAGGCTCCTAGTGTACCCGAAAAGTATCAAAAAAAACGTATAAAAAAAGCTACGACCTTTCGACAACAGGATATCACTCTAGATTCTTGAGAAAACTTTGAGAGAGAAACAGGATAAGATGTTTCAGCCTGGCTCGGATCAGGAAGAACAAGTTTTTTGGGAGAAAATCGATAACACATTCCCTCTAATTGCCATCTTTTCATATAAAACCTCCATTGAAAAATAGAGACTCAAAAAAAAGAACCTTTTAACAAGTAGATTTTAACACTATCACCGGGCACCACTGGAGTCAAGGCCTAACAAGCAAACACCACACAAAAAACAGAGCCTAACGGTTCAATGCCTTCTTCACAGCAACACCAAGCTGCTCCAGACCATACGGTTTTTTGATAAAAGAACCAACTCCCAGCTTCAATGCATCAAGAATACTGCCGTCTTCTGAGAAGCCGCTGGCAATGACTGCTTCCTGGAAGGGTGAAAAACTGATAATCTGCTGATATGTTTCCAAACCGTTTATTCTCGGATCCATCAGCATATCAAGCAGCAACAGGTCCACAGGTACTTTTTTACAATATTCCACTGCTTCTTCACCACTTGTCACTGTCGCAACATTGTATCCGAGCAACGTTAACATCTTAGAGGCGATATCACATTGCTGCTCTTCATCATCAACCACTAGAACGCTTCCAAAACCTTTCAACTTTTCGATGTCATAATTGCTGTTTTGTTCCACTAGCTTCTCACGACAAGGTGGAAAATAGAGAGTAAAGGTACTCCCATTATCATCACTGGCCACCTGAATAAAGGCGGCGTTATGATCTTTTATTGTATTCCAGACCACCGCAAGCCCGAGCCCCGTACCACTTCGACCCATTATTTTTTTTGTGTAAAAAGGCTCAAAGATATGTTTCAAATCATGCTTGCTAATGCCTGAACCAGAGTCTTTTATTTCCACCACGACATATTCACCAACATCCAGTGATGAGGCGGCGGCGGTAAACGGGCTAATCTTCTGATTCCACGTTGATATCAAAACAGTCCCGGCTTGATCTATGGACTCAACCGCATTTGTGATCAAATTCATTACTATTTTTTGAATATGCACAGCAGAACAATGAATATTCCACGTATCATCAGCCAGCTGAGCCTCTATGACCACCTTTGGATTAAGAGATTGTAATTTCTTTAATTCGGTAGATTCCAGATATTCCCTTATAAGAGTATTGGGAGAATATACCTCCTTTACTGTTGCCACACCCCGTGCAACTGTAAGAAGATCTGTCACCACAGCAGCAGCGCGTTCCCCTGATTCCTGAATAGCTTTTATGGGACCATATAATTTGTCATCACGGGATAACTGCATGAGAAGTACTTCCGGGTAAGAAACAACACCAGAGAGAATATTATTCAGATCATGGGCAACCCCACCAGCCAAAAGGCCGATGGCCTCCATTTTCTCTGCTTTCTGCAGTTTATCCTCAGTGGCTAATCGCTACTGTTCTGCTATCTTTTGTTCTGTAATATCACGGGCAACATTCACTGAACCAAAGAAGTTTCCTTCGCTATCTTCAAGGGGAAAAGCAGTGACAGATAGATAACGCTGGGATCGTTCATTAAACATTTCCGCAGTATGACTTTGATGATCCTTAAGAAGTTTAACATACGGGCAGCAAACAGGTGGTTCATCACTGCCATGAACTACTTGATGATATTTGAAGTTAATAATATCCTGAAAAGAAAGCCCTAAGTTGTCTGCCATGGCCTTATTGGCCCTGACTATTCTGTGCTGATCATCAATTATTGAAATCATATCAGGAACAGCATCAAAAGTTCGTTCCCATTCTGCCTTGGTATTTGACGCAAATTTCTCGGCACCAACAAGTTTGGCAACCATCTGGTCGAAAGTGAAATAGAGGATAAAGAAAGAAATCATCAAAAGAACAGACGTAAAAACGACTGTCTTGATTATAAAAGTATTCTTTCCAGCAATAAGATCACTAATATCCTGGATTACAACAATTCCTCCAATGGAATCGCCTCGAAAGGTCTTGAAAATGGGATGGGTATGAATAATATAAGCATTCCGGTGTAATCTGATCTGCTGCTCCCCTGGCCTTAGAATTCGACCAGAAAAAAGTTCCCAGATCAGGGGATCACCGTGAGTAGAAAGAAGGAAAGAACCCAGATTCAGAAAACCATCAGTGGGAATATTTATGACCTTTTCCCATTTATCCCTGTTAAAAAAGCTTGTGACAGTATATTCTGTCCTTTGCTTAAATGATTCAAGCACGCCCTGTGCCTTTACACCAAATTCAAGGGCTCCAATGTACTTGTCATCATAAAAAACAGGAGAAACAATCCTGTAAAATGGGCCATTTTTCCCAATTTCAAACCCTGCCAACAGCGTTTTTCTTTCATGCACCGAATCAACAATTGGTCGCAAAGTTTTTAAACTGTCACCATAACAATCAGGGTTGTCATGCTAAGAAATGAGGTTGCATCCGGAAGATGGAACTGCATGATATTAAAATAATGCCTTTTTCTACGAGGAATATCACTCATTTCAATTCTACCTTGAATTGACTTAATACAGTTTCCACTACTACAGAAGTATACGTTTTGGGAGCAACAATTGTCAAAGAATATAATTATTTCAGAGAGGAGAAAGCATTATCTTATCGGGAATACAATGGTGAAGAGGGTTCCGTTACCTTTACGATTGACACAATACACAGAGCCTTTTAGTTCTTTCACCAGAGAGTTGACAACCGAAAGGCCAAGCCCCGAATGCCCTTTCCCTTTGGTACTTATAAAAGGCTCAAATAAATGGGAAAACACGTCATCCGCCATACCTGGTCCATCATCTAAAAGAGTAATCTTGACCGAGTCGATACTATCAGGTGCATTAAGACCTGCTCCTGTATCATCACCATGGGCTGAACTGGTTTTAATGTAAATATTACCACCATCCATCATTGCCTCAGCAGAATTTTTTATCAGATTAATAATGATCTGCTTGATACCACTCTCGTCCGTAAGAATAGCCGGCAAATCATAATCTGGTGTAAAGTGAATCTGGAGCTTGGACGAGTAAAAAACAGACTTGGAAAGAATACTGAACAAATCAGCCAGTAAAGTATTAATGTCTACTAACTCGTACTTATTTTTAATGGGGTTTGAAAAGCTGCCAAGCTGTTCTATATAGTCTGCAATTTCATCAACTTCTTCATCTATGACAGTTAGGGCATTTGTCAGTGATTCGTCTTTGGGAACTTTCAATTCCAAAATTTTCAGATAATTCCTGATTATTGCAAGGGGGCTATGGATACCATGAACAACTTTTGCAGCGGCCACAGAAGCTGCACCCAAACGGGCGACCTGTACTTTTTCATCCTGTTTCCTCTTTAAAACCTCTAAATAAAGGGAACTTGCAGACTGACTGGCCAAAAGTTGTAAAAGCTTAAATTCCACAGGATTTGAGACATCTATTTTCAAGGTATCGGGAAGCCTCACAACCAGTACACCAACCGATACCTTTTTTTGATCATCGGAACATAAAGCATTCCTTTGCCACCAATGAGATCGAGTAACTGGGAATCTGCAAGGTTCTCCAAAGAGGATTTGGCAACCTGCAGACTGGTAATAAATTCTCTTTGCAGCATTGATTTTACAAGAAGGAGGTCCTGCAGACTTGTGCTGAAACGGCTCTCACTGCATACAATCAGTACCAGGACATCATCAGAAGACTCCTCAATTTTTGAAGAAGATACAGATGAATGTGGAACGCTATTTTCTGAGACGGGCGTCTTTTTTTTATTTACCATACAAAAAAACTGTTAAACATTTTGAACAAACCGAAAGCCGTTTCCCCCACCTTAACGTGCTACACGGTCACATTCATATGATATTCACATGCAGGATGCTCTAAGTACTTTTTTCTCTCGAAACCCGGTTATTGTATTCGTTCTTTAAACTTGATGGACTCGTAAAAAGGTCAAAACCCCGATGGCTAAGTAAAAAGCTCCATATGCGAGGCGCACATTTTTTGTTTAATTTCGGCGTACCAAGCTACGTTGAAATTAAACAAAAAAATATTTCGTTGGCAACAACCGCAAATCCTTTTCCAGCTTCACCGGCACTTGCCGCTTCAATGGTGGCATTCAAGGCCAGCAGGTTGGTCTGTTCGGAAATCTCCGTGATGACCTCAGTTACTTTGCTAATTTCAGTAGCAGCACTTCCAAGAGCATCCACCTTTTCAGAAGAACTTGCTGCTAGCTGTACCACATTTCTTGTAATTTCCTTTGCTTTATCAGTATGTTGCGCCTCTTTATCCACTGATGCCAAAATTTCCTCAATTGCACTGGAAACAAGATTAACATTGGCAGAAGCCTGTTCACTTGCAGCAGCCACTGAGTTCATGTTACTGCTCATTTCTTCTGTGGCAGCAGCTACACTATCCGCCTGGCTTGAAGCATCACGTGTTCCATCGGAAAGATCCGTAGAGACATGAGACAGTGAATTTGATGACTTTGTGAGAGCTTCAGCCTGTTGACTAATCTGAAATATTACATCCTTGAGATTCGCAGACATGACACCAAGGGCATTACCAATGGAACTGATTTCATCGTTGCCACTAACCTTGACAGACGCTGCAAAATTTCCTTTACCCATTTCCACAGTTGCATCTTTAATGAGGGACAGTCGCTTTCCTGCTTTCATTAAGACCTGGAAAAAAACAATGAAAAATGCCAGCATGGAAGCAGCTGCAAGTAGCATCAGAATTTTCAATTTTTAAATTGTATTATCAAGAGCTTCTCCTGCATCTTTTTCTAAAGATTTAACATGCCGTTCAAGTACCTCAAAAGCCTTGAAGGCGGGAGAATCATCTATTTTAACAACTTCAGAACTCCTTACTTACAGGAAACAGCTCTGACACTTTTTATCTTCCGTTATCCATTTTGGCTCCGAGCTCATATCGCAATTTCATATCAGTTCCTGGGTAAATAATCTCAGCCTCGTTTAACACGTCAAACAGTTTTT
>CAMZLK010000020.1 GCA_947311475.1 uncultured Desulfocapsa sp. | reverse complement strand
GTTGATCTTATCGAAAAAGCATTATAATCTATACTGTTCAAGCGTTCTGTAATTTTTTTTTAAACAGAACGCTTGCTTATTATCTTTTCTAAAAATGATGGCTAAGTAAAAAGCTTCATATGCGAGGCGCACATTTTATTTAATTTCAGCGTACTAAGGTACGTTGAAATTAAATAAAAAATGTAGCAACGAAGCAGATGAAGAGTTTTTACGACGCCATCATTTTTAGAAAAGATAATAAGCAAGCGTTCTGTTTAAAAAAAAATTACAGAACGCTTGAACAGTATAGATTATAATGCTTTTTCGATAAGATCAACAAGCTGTGCTTTGCCAACAGCACCAGTAACCTGATCAACTTTCTCACCACTTTTGAACAGAATCAGAGTGGGAATGGCACGGATACCAAATTTTCCTGGTGTGGCAGGATTGTCATCAACATTCATTTTAACGATGGTCACTTTTCCATCATATTCGTCTGCCAATGCTTCAACAACCGGTCCAATGGCTTTGCAAGGGCCACACCAAGGGGCCCAGAAGTCAACAAGGCAAGGGGTGTCTGATCCGATTACTGATTCAAAATCAGCATCACTTACGTCTTTTACTTTATCACTGGCCATTGCGTTTCTCCAATTTGAGTGGGTTTTATTAATTGTATTACGTGTAAAAAGAAGATAAATTTATCTCGTTACTTGTTTGAATTTTATAATGTACCTCTATGCGATTTCCATGACAAGAAAAATATGAACTTGATTCAGCAACATCTTCGGCTTGTTGCTCCAGATTAAAAGCAGAAAAAGAAGAAAGACTGCGGTTAGGGAGCTGGTTAACAGATTTTTAGTGCCTTACTCTTGAAAAGCTGTAATAAAGAACAAGAAAACTGAAGTGTTTCAAACTCAAATTATTAGCATAAGCAACAAGGTACTTACTTGCGGTTTATCAGCGTTAGTGCCTTAGTTGACAAAAGTTGTCATAAAGTACAGGGAACTGTGGCAGGTCTCTCTTCGTTCGCTATCTATTGCTATTCATAACGGTTTGATATCATTTACTCTCACATATTCTCGGAGTCTACGCTTACCTGTTTTTTATTGCAGGAATTATGGGGTAAGGCACTAAAAATGTTTTAAGCTGTCAGGTAATCAAGTCATGGCAGGTTCCGTATTTGAAAAAATGGAGTCGCTCCTGCCAGAGGTGCGTGCTCAAAATTTATAATAAAAGGTGTTTACTATGAATACAACTGTTTCCAGCAAGATGTTTGAGATGGCTAAGAAAGTAATACCCGGTGGGGTGAACAGTCCGGTCAGGGCTTGTCGTTCTGTTGGGTGTGATCCGGTTTTTATTCAAAAAGCCAAGGGGTCAAAAGTGTACGATGTTGATGGAAATGAATATCTGGATTTTGTCTGCTCCTGGGGGCCAATGATCCACGGACATGCGCCCGATGAAATTGTTGAAGCGGTGAAGGAAACAGCTGGTGATTCCACATCTTTTGGTGCTCCAACAACCAAGGAGATGGCTCTTGCTTCCATGGTGGTTGAGGCTGTGCCATCACTTGAAAAAGTACGTTTTGTTAACTCCGGTACTGAGGCCACCATGAGTGCTGTACGTCTTGCAAGAGGGTACACAGGAAAAGATGTTATTGTGAAATTTGATGGGTGTTATCATGGCCACGCTGACTCCTTTCTGGTGAAGGCAGGCTCTGGAGTCATTACTCTTGGAATCCCAGGCAGCCCCGGTGTACCAGAGGATATTGTGAAAAACACAATCTCAATACCGTATAATGATGATGAGGGGCTGGAAAAAACCTTAAGAGACAAGGCGGATAGTATTGCGTGTGTAATTGTGGAACCGGTTGCCGGAAATATGGGTTGTGTTCCACCGTCTAAAACATTTCTGCAGAAATTAAGAGACCTTACTGCCGAGCTTGGAATAGTCCTGATATTCGATGAGGTTATCACTGGCTTTCGTTTGTCTTATGGTGGTGCCCAAGAGCATTTTAATATAATGCCTGATCTTACATGTCTTGGTAAAATCATTGGTGGTGGTTTACCTGTTGGCGCCTATGGTGGTAAAGCGGAAATCATGGATCAGATAGCACCGGATGGACCTGTTTATCAGGCAGGGACATTGTCAGGTAATCCTCTGGCCATGGCTGCAGGGATTGCAAATTTAAAACTGCTCCAAAGGCCTGACTTTTACAAAGAGCTAAATGAAAAAGCAGAATTCTTCGCAGCGGGATTGAAAAGTGCTGCAGAAGCAGCAGGGCTTCCTGTTACTTTAAATCGGGTTGGATCGCTCATGACCGGATTTTTCACAGAGAGTCCTGTGACTGATTTTAATTCCGCGATGAAGTCAGATTCGGATCGTTACGGAAAACATTATCGTCAAATGTTGAGTAAGGGAATTTACCTTGCCCCTTCTCAGTTTGAAGTTGCTTTTATTTCAGCAGCTCATAGTCGTTCCGACCTCGAAAAAGGGATAAAAATGACTGAATGGTCATTCAAAAAATTGCTCGAAAAGTAAAAATTTCGTTGACTTTGACAGGTAGGCATGCTAACAAATTGGATCGTTTGCCACAGAGTTTTCAGAGTTATGAAAGGTGGTAACAAAAATGGCTAAAAAACTAAGTACCGAGATGGTAAGTTTACTCGGAAATTACGGGCACATTGGATTCACCTTTGTGATCGCAATTTTTCTTGGCTTGGGTGGTGGAATTTATCTGGATGAGAAGTTCTTTGAAGGAAAAACTTCACCGTGGTTTACATTTATTGGTTTGGCCTTTGGGATAGCAGCAGGGTTTAACAGTTTGTTTCAAATTTTACGAACGCCTGCCGCAACACCAGAGGATGAGGATGAGAAGGTTGATTAACTGTGCTTGATATTTCTTTAAAACAGGTACAGATATTGAGCCTTGGCTTCCTTGTGGTACTGACGGCTGGATCGTGGGTTACAATGTCATGGTCTTTTGCTCAGTCGGTACTTGTCGGTGGCGTGATTGCCATCGTCAGTTTTTTTTTGGGACATAGAGACATTGCTTCTTTTCTGAAAACCTTTGAACCTCCTAAAGAGGGTGAAGAAAAAGAGAAGAAGAGAAGTGGAAAGTCCGTTTATATTGTTAAATTTTGGCTCCGGCTTGCTGTGATTGCTGTGATCTTGTTGCTCTTTGTTCGGAGCGGCAGGGCTGATGTTATCGGGTTGCTGCTGGGGCTATCAACTGTGGTTTTTGCCATTATTCTGACAACACTCAGTGTGGCAGGGAGCTACTTTTTTAGAAGGAAAGGGTAAGAGGGAGAATTATGGAACATCCGATACTATTTATTTCAATTATTCTGGAGAAACTGGGACTGCCAATTCCACATGGTCCTGTTGGACATGGTCTTCTGGAACAGCTTTGTGAACCCTATATGACTTACACATGGTTTGTTATGGCTTTTCTAGTTGTGGTTGGTAAGCTGACCCTCAGTAACATTGAGATTATGCCTGGTAAGGGGCAGAATTTTTGGGAACTGCTCATTGGTGGAATGCATGACTTTTTTAACGCCAATATGGGTGAGGAACTCACTGAAAAACTGTTTCCCATGATTGCCACCTTTGCATTGTATATTGCAGTGGCGAATCTTATCGGCCTGATCCCGGGCTTCATGTCTCCAACTGCTTCCATTAATACTACTTTGGCTCTTACCATTATAGTATGGGTAACTCATCATATAATTGGTTTTCGTGCACATGGTGCTGGTTACATTAAACATTTTCTTGGACCCATTCCGGTGCTTATCCCTTTAATGTTACCCATTGAGCTTATTAGTAATATCGCCCGTCTGCTCTCTCTCTCTATTCGTCTTTTCGGTAACATCATGGCTAAAGAAACTCTGCTCGGAATTCTCTTTATGCTGGCTGGTGCTTTCTTTGCACCATTACCAATTATGTTGCTTGGTGTGCTTGTTTCTCTGGTTCAGGCCATGGTTTTTGTTTTACTCACTGTTGTCTACTTCGGTCAGGCTCAGGAACATGCCCATTGATCTTTAGGAAACAATGAGAAACAGTTTTTACAGTTATTTTATATAAGAAGAAGGCCTAAACAACAAAACTTTTTAAGGAGATTTACAATGGAATCAAATGCTTTAATGCTCGGACTCGTATGTATTGGTGCAGGACTTTCAATCGGACTTGCTGGACTTGGTGCTGGTATTGGTATCGGTAATGTTGGACAGGGCGCTACCATGGGTCTTGCTCGCAACCCAGAAGTACAGCCTAAATTGATGGTTTTCATGATTCTCGGTATGGCTCTTGCTGAATCTTGTGCTATTTACGGACTCGTTGTTTCTCTGATTCTTCTTTATGCTAATCCTCTGATTGGATAAAGTTTAGTATCAGAAAGATACCATCGTTACAAAAGTAGCGATGGTATCTTTATGGTTGTGAAAGGCTGCAGAGTAATCTGCAGCCTTTTTGCGTTTAAGATCTATATCATGGTATACAATGGACACAGATATTATTATCCATCCAAGTCGTGCTGTACGGGAAAAGAGTATTCCGGCATGTGGAATCCTTTTTGTAAATCCCACGGAGGCAAGAGTTGCCCTTCAGATACTTATTGATCGTGGTGGTGATCAACGGTTTTTGTTTCATTCCGGATTAGTGGTGAGCCCGGATAATGATTTTTTTGTGGCTGGCCCAGCACTTGGTGCTCCCATGGCTGCAATGGTCCTTGAAAAGCTCATTGCGTTGGGTGCGACCCAGGTTGTTATGGCAGGCTGGTGTGGAGCAGTAAGTTCTGATATTCGTGTGGGGGATACTGTCATCGGAGGCTCTGCTTTTGCAGGAGAGGGGACATCTCGGTATTACTCAAAGGACAATTCCTCACAACCGTCTGCCCGATTACGAACAGCCCTACATTCTATTTTTGACATAGAGGCACCCACAAACCTATGGTCAACAGATGCCCCTTACAGAGAGTCAAGAAAAATGCTTCAAGATTTGGCAACGCGTTATGATGTCGGGGCGGTTGATATGGAATATTCTGCACTCTGTGCTGTTGCAATATTTAGAGAAATTCAATTTGCTGCCCTGTTTTTAGTGTCTGACGAACTTTGGAAGGACGAGTGGAGACCTGGATTTACAGGAAAAGTTTTTAAAAGAAAGAGTAAGGCACAAATTAAGCAATTGATCCAGCATATCGTTTCGCTCTCTACTATTAAGGAGGTTTAAGTATGGCTAGTTTTCACCTCGTAAGCCTTGGATGTGCAAAAAATCTGGTTGATTCAGAGGTTATGCTGGGAATTCTTCAAGAGAATGGTTGGGAGCTCACCGATGAGCCGGCAGAGGCTGATGTGCTCATGGTAAATACCTGTGGCTTTATTCAGCCAGCGGTTGAGGAGGCCATTGAGGTTATCCTTGAGATGGGCCAATACAAAAAGGAGGATCCAGCAAAATATCTTGTTGTCACGGGATGTCTTGTTCAGCGCTATCTTAATGAACTCAGCAGAGATTTACAAGAAGTGGATCTTTTTGTCGGTACAGAAGGTGTTGCTGAGATTGCAATCCTTCTGCAAAGAATATTAGAGGGAAAACAGCAAGAGAAAGCACACTGTCCCGATCGTTTTCTCATGAATGCATCTTTACCACGCACCTTGTCTACACCGTTTTTCAGGAGTTCTGTCAAAATAACCGAGGGCTGTAATAACCGTTGTACCTATTGTATGATACCATCCATCAGGGGAAATCTTCGTTCAAGAGAAATTGCGGACATTATTACAGAGCTACAACAGCTTGAGACTTTTGGTGTTAAAGAAATATCTCTTATTGCCCAGGACCTTACTGCCTACGGAAATGATCGAGACGCCTCGACTAACCTTATTGCTCTACTCTCACATATATTAAAAGAGACATCTATTCCCTGGTTGCGTCTTATGTATCTGTACCCGTCTGGTGTAACAGATGCGTTATTTGATCTTGTTCAAAGTGAATCCCGAATCCTCCCTTACATGGATATTCCTTTCCAGCATGTGTCTGATTCTATACTAAAAAAAATGCATCGACGCTATGGATATGCTGATCTGTGTAAATTTATAGATAGAATTAGAGATGCTGTTCCTGATATGGCTCTGCGAACAACAATGATGGTAGGTTTCCCTGGTGAAACTGAGGATGATATACTGCAACTTGAAGCTTTCCTTAAGGACTATCGGATAGATCATGTTGGAGTATTCTCTTATACCAATGAGGAAGGAGCACTATCAGAGTTTTTTGAGGCACAGTGTTCAGAAGAAAAAAAGAAAGAACGCATGCGGCGAATCCTGGAGTTACAGGCAGGGATTTCCAAAGAGATATTACAGAAATATATTGGCCAGACTGTTCCGGTATTAGTAGAAGGCTTGAGTAGGGAAACTGATTTATTGCTGGAAGGGCGCACAGTATACCAAGCCCCTGATATTGATGGTTGTGTCTATATCAATGATGGTATTGCCAACCCCGGTGATATCGTACAGGTACGTATCACCGAAGCGCAAATATATGATCTGGTGGGGGGGATTGTTCAGCAGATATGAGTCAGGCAGTTATTTTCCCATATTTACCTGTTCACGGAGGTCTTTCCCAACCTTGAAGAATGGTAATTTCTTCGGTTTCACTTTGATCTTTTCACCAGTCTTTGGGTTGCGTCCTTCATAAGAACCGTAATTCTTGATAACAAAACTCCCAAAACCCCTGATTTCAATACTGTCGCCCTTGGCAAGAGCCTCGGTCATGGTCTCGATGATTGTGTTTGTAATTGCTGCTGCTTCTCTCTGGGGAAGATCTATGTCCTGAGACAACGCTTCAATTAACTCTGATTTATTCATGCTGACTCCTGTGTATTCAAATACGAATATCGTATTTTTACGGTATTCAGAATAATAAAAAAAAAATTGTGATGCCTTACGCAATTAAAAAAAATATAAAAAAAAGCAATCAAGAAAAGTGGGTTTTTTTTTATTTAATGTGCATATTTATTACTTAACCTAATAACTATCCAAATTTAATCAGCTATCTTTTTGTTTGTAAAGCCTTTTCTTTAAAAAAAATCATTTTTATATCCTTTTGATGGAGTAACTTGAATTTCCCTTCCTGAAGGTTTCCGAGCTCTAACTTGCCATAGGCAAGGCGTTTAAGGGATTGTACCGGATGGCCAATAGCCTGAAACATCTTTTTTACCTGCCGTTTACGTCCCTCATGAATAGTTATAATGATTAGGGTATTTCGCTTGTTTTTTCGTTTGATTCGTAATTGAGCCGGTGCAGTTTTTTTGTTTTCAAGAAAAATCCCATTTTCAAGTGCACGAATTGCAGCATGTGACGGATGTCCCTTTACCTGGGCCTCGTATGTCTTGTGGACTTCAAATTTGGGATGAAGGATATTTTGGGTCAGTTCGCCATCGTTGGTGAGTAGAAGGGCTCCAGTGGTGTCCAGATCAAGCCTGCCCACAGGAAAGACACGTTCCTGGATGCCGTGCAGCAGTGAGGTAACGATTGGCCTTCCCTGGGGATCAGAGAGCGTTGTTACATATCCTTTGGGTTTGTTCAGCAGGATGTATACAGGTTTTTCTTTTGCCTCTACTTTTTTGTTGTCAAAAAGAATGGTTTGTTTACCCGGGATTATCTGTTGCCCCATTGCAGTACTGATCTTCCCGTCCACTGTAACTCGTCCGGCTGCAATATATCCTTCTGCTTTCCTCCGTGAGGCAATACCTGCCATGGCAAGAAATTTCTGTAGGCGGACAGGGGGTTCCATGATTAACGAAGGATTGAGGGAAGAAGTAAGCCGATACGTGAATCCACAAGTTTCCGTGTGAGTTCATCGACTTCAAGAACATCTGTGTACCAGGGCTTCATTCGGCAATCAAAAACAATGGGTGGGGTGAGGCCCACATGAAAACGCTGAACATTACTTGCAGCACCATGGATATCTGCGGCAGGTTCAAATCTTGTGAAAAATGTCCACAAAAATTCCTGCACAGAACATGTTGCTTCATCGCAGTTATCCACGAGAAGAATGGCGGGCCAGTCACTCAGTGCAGGGTTTTTTGCAATTTCTTTGGCAAGCTCAGGTTTACTTTTGTAGCCGGTACATTCGATAACAAGAGTTCCAGGAAGATAGGCTTTTACTTTCTGACAATGAGCAGGAATGTTAGCTGAGAATTCTTTGGGAAGATCACGAATTTTTTCTTTACCAAGGCCCATCATCATGGCCTTTGATCCCTTGTTTACTGAAGGTCCGGTATAATCGAGGGTGTCCTGGGAAACATTTGCAAAAACAAAGAGATCCCTGTCCCACTTAATACGTTCGAGCACATGTGTCCACAGTTTGGGAAAGTCTGTGATATCGATATCGCCATCTGTGAGAATGAGAAACTTTGTAAGCGAAAGTTGTCCTTCTCCGAGAATCCGCAAACCACAGCCAAAGGCCTCTCTTGGATATCGATCAGCAACACGAGCGGCAGCAAGACAATGAAATCCGGTTTCTCCAAACGTTTTGAGTTCACGAACGCCCTTCATGACCAATGGAAAGAGTGGAGAGAGCAGATCTTGAAGAAAATCACCTATAAAATAGTCCTCCTGTTTTGGTCGACCAACAATGGTTGCCGGAAAAATAGCATTGTTTCTGTGGTAGAGGTGGGAGGCTTGAAAAACCGGGTAATCATGTTGCAGGGAATTGTAGCCATAATGGTCGCCAAAAGGACCTTCCGGTTTCCTTAAATGCGGAGGTACAATACCCTTCACTGCAAATTCGGCATTGGCCACCAGGCGATGTCCACCTTTTGGGTCTGCTGTCATTTCAAGTTTTTTGCCAATGAGCAGCGATGTGAGCATGAGTTCCGGGATATCTTCCGGTAACGGTGCAATGGCAGAGAGCATCAGCGCAGGAGGGCCACCAATATAAAGTGTCATAGGCAGAGGTTGATTCAGCTTTTCTGCCTCATGGTAGTGGTAGCCCCCTCCCTTATGAATTTGCCAGTGGATACCGGTTGTGGTTTCGTCATGACGTTGAATACGATACATGCCTAAGTTGTGGCCTTTGCCTCCCGGGTGTTCTGTGTAAACGAGAGGAAGGGTAACAAAAGCACCGCCATCGCTATGCCATGAGGTGAGCATGGGCAGGCTGCCAAGGCGTGGGGGCAACTGGCAGTTTTCAAGGATAGGTCCCTGTTTTTTTTCTTTGAGGCCAATTTTTAAACCATCTATGAACAGATTCCGATTATCCCAGAGTTTTTTTGCCTTTAATGGCATGATTGATTCTGTGAGGTTTACCAGATCCTGAACAAATTGTTGTGGCCGTGATCCAAAGGCCAGTTCCAGGCGTTTTGCTGTGCCAAAGAGATTTGTTATAACGGGAAAAGAACTCCCTTTTACCTTGGTAAAAAGAAGAGCAGGCCCCTGGCGTTCAATGACACGGCGGTGGATTTCCGCTATTTCAAGATTGGGGTCAACCTCCTCATCAATTACCAGAAGCTGATTTTCCCGACGGAGCACATCTATAAAACTACGTAAGTCGTAAAGGATATCGTGTGGCATGGTGTTTTTTTATTTATGATGGCGTCGTAAAAATGCTTCATCTGCTTCGTTGCATCATTTTTTTTTTGTAATTTCGACGTATCTTCTTAGTACGCCGAAATTAAACAAAAAATGTGCGCCTCGCATATGAAGCTTTTTGCGTATCCATCGGGGTTTTAACCTTTTTGCGAGTTTATCATTTATGAGGATGAGGGGAGTTTTCGAGTAGAAACAGCTCATGATACTCATCCTCAGTCATATTCTTTTTGAGAATTCCAGTGAGGTAGTGGACAAGTTCCTGAATGTCTTCACTTGACAGTCGATTGGCAAGGTTTTCTGCAAGTTCCGGCCTTCCAATGAGCTGTAAAAAACAGGTGAGTGATTCTCTGTCAAGCTCAAGGTTCAGGCCGAAACACATTTGATGGGGATTAATGGTCATTGTCAGGCTAGTTGCTTTCCAATATCTGCCAGTGGATACTTCTTGTTCTGGGGCCATCAAACTCACAAAAGTAAATGGCCTGCCAGGTTCCAAGCTGGAGCATATTGGCACTCACCATAATTGTAAGTGAGGCTCCCATTAAGGAGGCCATAATATGAGAAGGTGAATTGCCTTCCCCGTGCTTGAACGGATAGTCAAGTGGAACTATTTCTCTCAGGCCCTCAATAATATCTGTGCGAACGTCCGGATCCGCACCTTCATTGATCGTTAATCCAGCCGTGGTGTGCGGATTGAAAAGATAACATATACCATCTCCAACACCAGCCTCTAAGACGTGGCTTTGTACCTCGCTTGTGATATCAACAAGGTGCATATGCCGGTTAGTAGGCACAGTAAGCGTTCCCCTGTGCATCTAGTTCTTCAGCTGCCAGTGGCCATTCTGGTCGCGACATGCCGTTGTGTAGGCTGTCTGGTGCTGGCCGTCGATTACTGTCTGGATTTCAGCCTGTCTGCATGATTGATTTGTTGCAGGATTGGAGTAGGCCGGTTGCGGAGTGACCTGGTATTGGTTGCCGTTATCAGGGTTGCGCCAGGCATTGGGCTGACCAGAGACTCCACGTTCATAGACATGGTTGAGCTGTTCTCTGTCGTATTTGTCCATTTCATTGCCAACCATATAGCCAAGCATGGTTCCAACTGCTGCTCCGATAAGGGTGGCTTCTGTGTTGTGGCCAATTGCCTGTCCAAGCACGGCTCCACCAATTGCGCCACCAGCGGCCCCCATTCCAGCTTGGTTAGGACCATTGGCACATGAGGATAAAAGAAATGTGAGACTTATGATAATAGAAATAAAGAAAGTATTTTTCATTGTTGACTCCTTAGATAATAGAGATATTGAACTACTAATAAAAAAAAGTAGTCATGCCCTGCAATTTGTCAATCCTTTTAAGATGATAACTCTTCTTGGAACTGTGCAAAAAAAATAGTAGTTTAACTCTTTTTATCAAGAGCATAGAGCTGTTCCAGTCGCGATTTGGAACGCCTGAGCTGCTCGATCTCCTCGAGTAGTTCAAGAGCGAGTGCTGTACCTGGTAGATTTATACGAAGATCCGTCTGTAAACGAATGGATACCTGTATTCGTTTAATTTCAATTGCTGCAAATTTCCATTCCCCCGGATGTTGTCCATGGGGTGAGACAATCCCTTCATCTATCAGATCCTGAACAAACTGTGCATGAACCTTGCACAGGTTGCAAAGCTCACGGAGACTGTATTCGCAGTTTTCATCAATAGTTGTACACTGGAGGTCTTGTTTCATTTTATACTCCAAGGTGGCTGCGAGGGTTAAAAGGCATGGCTTCTTTCATGGTATTGAAAAGCTCCCTGTCTTTGTCATTTTTTGCCTTGGGAACCATGATGGCAAGGGTCACATATTGATCACCACTGAGCTTTTGAGAATAGAGGCCCCTTCTTTTGAGACGAAGTTTTTTCCCTGTTTGAGAGTTTGGCGGAATTTTCAACTCAACGGTTCCGCCAAGTGTCGGGACAGGAACAGAAGCACCAAGGGCTGCCTCCCAGGGTGTAATTGGCAGTGTGAGCATGATATCTCGGGCATCAGGTATAAAATAGGCATGTTTTGCAAATGCGACTTCAAGGAAGAGATCACCATTTTCGGCAGCACCCATTCCCGGTGCTCCCTGACCGGACAGTCTGATTTGCTGGCCTTCCATTATCCCTTTAGGGATCGTAACCTGCAAAGTATGTGGGCGAGTGATAACATGACCGGTATCATCAACTGCAGGCCGCTGAAGGTTGAATGACTGCTTACTGCCACGATAACTGTCTTCCAGCTGAATCATTATTTTAGCATGCAGGTCCTGCCCTTTGTTTGAATAACGGCTATGCTGACCGGCAAATGGTCCCTGTTGTCCAGCACCACCCTGTGCGCCAAAAAGAGATTCAAAAAAATCACTGAATTGTGAAGCATCGGTTTCTGTGTATCCCCCTCCATTGAATTCAAAACCACTATCCCAGTCCGGTGGTGGTTTGAAATCCTGTCCCGCCTTCCAGTCTTTACCAAATTTGTTGTATGCTGCCCGTTTTTCAACGTCCTGCAAAACCTCATATGCTTCGCCAATCTCATTAAATCGTTGTTCTGCTGAATCTTCTTTGTTGATATCAGGGTGGTATTTTCGGGCAAGTTTTCGGTAGGCACGTTTTACTTCATCCTGCGTGGCATCTCTATCAATGCACAGGGTTGTGTAATAGTCTTTAAATTCCATATTCAGTTCCGGCTGGTTTTAGCTCGATCTTTTCTGTTTGCGATTGTATTTTACTGTATTTTTAACAAAGTTAAAGAAAATACCACTTTCGTTGTTGTTAATGTAATCAAATGGAAGAATATCATTCTTAAGCCAAATTCTCAGGGGCTTTGAAATTCTGCATAATCAGCTAAGATGGCAGTATGAGGACGGAATTATCACAGCTGTTTTATGCTGCGTGCAGATAGTCTCTTTTCATCCTTGATCTTATCTTGACACGGATTTATCTTAACGCATACAATATTTATTTGATGGGAATTTTTTTATCATGAAAAAGAGTGTATATCTCGTCGGCGGTCGTGCCGTGGGGAAGTCAAGCATCGGAGTAAGGCTGGCAAAGAGTTTAGGGTATAAATTCCTCGACACGGATAGTTTAATTGTTGAGAAGTGTGGCCGTTCGGTGGCAGAGATGGTCTCTTCTGAAGGTTGGCAGGTTTTCAGAGAATATGAAAAACAGGTGTTGTCCAGGCTTGTTTCCGTAAAATCCTGTGTTGTGGCCACTGGTGGCGGAGCAATTCTACACCGTGAGCTGTGGCGTGAGTTAAAAAATAAGGCAGAAGTCGTCTGGCTAATGGCTGATTCTTCCATCTTGTGTGCACGTATTACCGAAGATCAACTTTCTGCAGCACAGAGACCGAGCCTTACAGGAAAAGATATCTGCCAGGAACTCGAAGAAATCCTGGCAGAACGAAGATCATTCTATCGGGAGACTGCAGATTGTATAATTGATACCGGTAAAATGACAATTGATGAAGCTGTGCAGAAAATCATACAAATCTATGGTGCAACAGAAAAGGATTAAAAAATAATGGCAGGAAATACTTTTGGAAAAGCTTTTCGGGTTACCACCTGGGGGGAATCACATGGAACTGGCGTTGGTGCTGTAATTGATGGTTGTCCTCCAGGGATTGTGCTTAATCCTGCGATCTTGCAGGCTGAAATGGATAGACGAAAACCTGGGCAGGGTGGGGCATCAAGCCCTCGGAAGGAACCTGATCAGCTTGAGATTTTATCAGGTATTTTTGTGCCTCCCGGAGAAGAGCTGCCACGTACCACCGGAACTCCCATTTCCCTTGCAATATACAATAAGGATGCTCACTCAAAGTCTTATGATAATCTGCGAGATATCTTTCGACCCGGACATGGTGATATTAGTTATCTTGCTAAATATGGTATTCGTGATCACCGCGGTGGCGGGCGTGCATCAGCAAGAGAAACTGCAGCACGCGTTGCTGCAGGAGCAGTGGCAAAACAGGTTTTGGAGCAGACAGGAATCGATGTGCTCGCCTATACTGTTGCCCTGGGGGGCGTAAAAGTTACAGAGAAAAACCTTGAAGTGATAAATGATAATCGATTCTTCTGCCCCGATGCTGCTGCAGCTGAAAAGATGGAAGAGCGTGTGAAAGAGGTACGAAAACAGGGGGATACGCTAGGTGGCATTGTGGAAATTGTGGCAGATTGTCCAGCTGGTCTTGGAGAACCTGTCTTTGATAAGCTTGAGGCTGAACTTGCCCATGCGCTGATGTCCATCGGGGCGGTAAAGGGTGTTGAAATTGGTGCGGGCTTTAAGGTTGCTGAGATGCTTGGATCTGAAAATAATGATGCAATTTTGCCTGAAGGTTTTGATGGTAATAATGCCGGAGGAATCCTGGCAGGGATATCAAATGGTAATGAAATCGTAATGCGTGTTGCTGTGAAACCAATACCTTCAATTTCAAAAAAGCAGCAGAGTGTAAATCTTGAAAATAAAGCAGTGACCATTCAAGTGGGGGGGCGACACGATATCTCGGCTATTCCCCGTATCATTCCTGTGTGTGAAGCCATGGTACGACTTACTCTGGTGGATCACCTGTTGCGGCACATGAGTATAGCTTTCCCAACGGAGTAGACAGTAATGGATGAACAACAAAATCCCATTCACAGTATTTGGATGTTGAGCCGTGAATATGGTGATCTGGCAGGTGCGGGAGGAGTGAAAGATGTGGTGTCGCAACTCTCCGTCAGCCTCGCTAAACAACCGGGACGATCTGTCCATGTCGTGCTTCCCCGTTATGGATTTATAAAGCCGGAACAGTTGGGGTTTTCGCTCCTGTCCGATCCGCTGAATCCTGGAAAAGAACTTCAATTTAGTGTTGACTTGAACTATCCGGAAGAGTTGCGCCGGGAAGAAGTGAAGGTCTGGGTGGCTCTTCAGGATCTTGTTACCATCTACCTGATTGATTCTGAACGGTTCTGTGAAAAGCAGAACGTTTACACATACACAGCTGAAGAAGAGGCGAGTTTTTCGTGGCAGAAAACGGGAGAGGGCCATATTGATTATTTTGCGATGAATATCCTTCTGCAAAAGGCTGCAATTGATTTGATGATAATTCTTGGTGCCAGGCCGGATGTGATACACTGCCATGACGGGCACAATGCAGTTCTTCCCGCCATAATTTCAGAACAACAGGGGATTCGTCACTATTTCCGGGGAACAGGATGTTTGATTACCGTCCACAATGCGGGTCAGGGGTATCATCAGGAGATTGCAGATATTGCTTTTGCCCAGGCAAATACTGATTTACCACTTTCGTTTATTCGTCAGGCCAGCCTTGAAGATAGTTTTGATCCCTTCCTTGCGGGGGCTCCTTACGCGGTGATGAATACTGTTAGTGAAAACTACGCCCGTGAGCTGCAGGAAACCGTTGATGATCATCTTACCGGATGGCTTGGTCATGAGTTGCTGGAAAGAGATATTGTTCTTGAAGGAATCACCAACGGAATTGATCCGGATGCCTTTTCTGCAAAAGAACCTGTACAATCACACATTGCGGCCTCTTTTGATCCCCTTGGAACAGCTGCACTAAAAGGGAAAAGGGAATGTAAAAGGACCTTGCTGCAACAACTTGCAGGGGGAGACAGTATCCCTGGAATTCGACAGTCCGGTGTTCTTGACCCTGATCCCAATGCGCCGTTAATCACCTTTATTGGAAGACTCAGCACTCAGAAAGGGGTGACGGTGTTGACAAGTGCCTTAAAAAAGCTACTCAGGAAGAGAAGTGATTTTCGTTTTCTGTTACTTGGTAGTGGAAATCGTCATGATGAAGAGGGGCTTGTTCAACTGGCAGAAAAGGAAGAGAACAAAGGGCGTGTCTGCATCCTGCGCGGTTTTGACACAATCCTTGCCAATAAGGTGTATGCGGCGGGTGATTTTTTTGTGATTCCCTCTCAGTATGAACCGTGCGGTCTTACTGATTTTATGGCACAGCTCTTTGCTAATCTTCCCATTGTTCATGCTGTTGGCGGTCTGGTGAAGGTCCAGGATGGAAAGACAGGCTTTTCCTACGAAAAACAGAGTTCCGACGCTTTGTGTGAGGCGATTGAAAGGGCGTTACACCTCTATGAAACTGACCCTTCAGCCATTCGAACAATGCAGCGACAGGCTGTTGAGCTGATCCATGAACGTTACACATGGGATACGGTCAGCAAAGAGTATTTAAAGCTGTATGTAAAGGCAAAGTGGAATAAAATTGGTGACTAGGAGCTTGTCCGAGAATGCCCTTTTGCCCAAACTCTTCAGAATTGTTAAAAAATAATGCTCGCAATATCATATATATGGCTGTGCTTATTTTTCAAAAATTCTTCGATTTTGACCAAAATGCCTATCCTCGGACAAGC
>CAMZLK010000019.1 GCA_947311475.1 uncultured Desulfocapsa sp. | reverse complement strand
GAGGGATTGCAGGGCATCTTCAAATCGTGTTGAAAAAAGATGGCCAATCGCCCGCTCTTTCTTCTCCCGTTGGCTGGAATGACAGTATAAAAGTGTTTCTCCAGTTTCCTCATCAATGACTTTCTGAACCTTCACTGTACAAAGATGCCTCCGTTGATTCGGTATCATCAAGCCCTGTTACCATAATTATTTGTACATACTCACCACCTGGACGCTGACGAATGGCCCGACACGTTTCATAGCCATCCATACCAGGCATGAGAACATCCAGGAAGATAAGATCAGGTTTTACAACATCAAATAAAATAACACCGCTGGCACCATCTGCTGCATGCTTAACATCAAAACTCGCTTTTCTTAAAGCAGCTGTCATGGTGGCACAGGTTGTGTTGTCGTCATCCACAATCAGAGCAACAGGTTTCTCATTTGTATCAGCCGTTATCATTTCCATCTATATCAACTCCTTTTTTAGAGCTGTTCTTGCTTTATTGTATTCAATACGTATTGCGGCTATCAAATCCGTATTGACATCAGTGGTATTCGTTTTACTACTGCTTTCCAGATATTTAGCAGCTTCCGATAATAACAATGCTCCGACACTTGCACTGCTTGACTTTAACTTATGTGCATTATTTTTTATAATCCCTGTATTCTGCTGTAAGAGCGCATCATCGAGATTATCCATTATTTCGTCTGTATCGCTAAAGAATGTGGCCATTATCTCACTTAACAAGTCTGGTTCCCCTTCGATCTGTATATCCCTGAGAACATTTAATACATTGAGATCCAGTATAGGTTTATCTTCGTTAGCTGGTTTTTCCTGAAGATTTGATATTTCTCCAGGTAATGTATCAAGAGGGGACAGGTCTTCTGATTCTGATACGTCGAACCAATGAGAGAGTATTGCTTGCATTTGATTTATGTTAAACGGTTTACTCAGGTAGTCATCCATATCAGCGTTGATGCATTTCTGTCTGTCGCCTTTGAGAGCATTTGCCGTGAGAGCAATAATGGGTACGCGATTATTGGTGCCCATGGCCTTCTCAATTTTTCTGATTTGTTGAGTGGCTTCAAAACCATCCATGACAGGCATTTGGCAGTCCATTAGAATAAGGTCATATTCTTTGTTATTGCTATAGGCAGTTACAGCTTCTGATCCATTCACGGCAACATCAACAATACAGCCAAATTTTTTCAGCACCATCGTGGCCACTAGTTGATTTGTTGTACTGTCTTCGGCCACAAGCACCCGAAGATCAAAGGCAGCTGGTGCTGGCGGTTCTTTTTTGCCATGACGCCAATCATGGGTTAATGATATTTCATCCAGACCGACACCATTAATTGCAGCCAGGATTGCTGAATAAAGATTTCTTTGGCGTACAGGTTTTGTAAGATATACGTCGATGCCTATTTCGTTACTTTTTTGAGTATCGCCATAAGCGCCAACCGATGTCAGCATGATTATAGGAATGTTCGAAGTTCTTTCATCAGTTTTTATTCGTCTGGCCACTTCCATACCATCCATTTCAAGCATGTCCAGATTGAGCAGGATAACATCGTAGGGCTTGCTGTCCTGTGCGCTTTGAATCATCTCAAGCCCTGTCTTTCCGTTCTTCGCAAGGTCACAGCCCATGTTCCAGCATGATGTCTGATTGAGAAAAATTTTTCTGTTTGTTGCATTGTCGTCAATGGCCAGGGCCTTGAGTCCTTTAAGGCTTTGTGTTTCTGAATCTCTGAGCTGTTGATCTTCAGGATCTGCTATTTCCATGGGGATGGTGAAATAAAAGACAGAGCCTTTATTTGGTTCACTCTGTACTGCAAGAGTACCACCCATTAATGTGACGAGTTCCATGGAAATAACGAGGCCCAAACCTGTACCGCCATATTTTCTGGTACTTGTCCCATTGGCTTGAGAAAAGGGCTGAAAGAGTTTCTTCAGATTCTCAGGGCTTATACCAATCCCGGTATCAGTCACTGATATTGAGAGATCCGCTCCTTTGTCAGTTTTTTCAGTTTTGGCACGAATAATTGCTTCACCCCGGCAGGTAAACTTTATGGCGTTGCCAAGAAGGTTGACGAGGACCTGACGGAGACGATGGGAGTCTCCTTTCAGGTGAACATGGGTGCCTGCAGCGATAAGTACTCCAAGTTCAATCCGTTGGGAACGGCTTTTTGTAGAGAGTAGTTGAGAAATGTCTTCCAAAAGATCCTGCAGATTGAACCTGTTGGATTCCAGTTCCAGCTTACCGGCCTCGATCTTGGCAAAATCAAGAATGTCGTTGATGGTCATCAGAAGAGAATCTCCTGAATCCTGTATGAGAGAGGCAAATTGGCGTTGAGATCGGGTCAGTTTTGTTTCAAGGAGCAGTTCTGTCATACCGAGAACACCATTCATTGGTGTGCGTATCTCGTGGCTCATATTGGCAAGGAACTGGCTTTTAGCCCTGTTTGATTCCTCTGCTAAATCTTTTGCAATTTCAAGATCTGCTACTGTTGTTTCCAAATCAGTTTTGGCCTGAGACAGTGCTGCTGTTCGTGTATTAACCAACTCCTCAAGGTTTGAGCTGTAGCTTCTCAGTTCTTCGTCACGACTGTGAATTTCACTGATCATTTCGTTGAAATGATCAATTAATTCACCAAACTCATCCTCATTTTGTTTTTCTATCTCAACTTTATATTTCCTTTCTTTAGTGACTCTTTCCATGGTTTGAATTATTTGCGTTAAAGGTTCTGTAAATAATTTTTGAGCCCATGAGGCAACAAGGAAAACAATAGAGGATATTACTAAAACAGCAAGAATTAGAAGTGCATAAAAATCTTTAAATCGATTCTTTAACTGCTGCATATCATCAACTAACAGAATGGCTCCAACAAGCTGTTCATTGGCTGAAACAGGTCGAACAACCAGGCAATGGTTGTTTTTTGTGATGCTTAAGAACCCCTGTTGCTCAATTATTTCGAGGAGAGCCTCGCCCTCAGGAAGAACTTCACCCAGCAGGGCAATCATCACATCACCTGACATTCCAGTGCGAGTGTAGCTGCTGTATGTTGCCCCTTTCATATCATATAAAGAGGCATATGCAATTTCAGGTTTTCTGGCCAGAGATGCAAGTACTTCAGTGGTCTCGTCTTTATCATCGAACATAATGGCAACACTACTGTTCCACGCAACTATGTCTGCCATTGTGGTTAATTCTTCCAACAGAGCTTTTGTTGCCTTCTTTTTTTCTACGATCACCAGTGTCGTGCTTAAAAGGAATAAACCGAGCAGAGAAGTCAGAAGAGATGCCAGTAATAACTTGCTTTTGATGGATGTTATTTTGACAAAAGTATTCACAATAACCTTCTTTTTCAATCGCTGGTTAATACAGCAATTTTTAATAATCTGGAACTCAGTCGCAGATTTTGCTCTTCAATAACAGTGGTGTTGACTCCAAACCTTAATCGTCCTTTTTTCATGAAAAAGTGAATTGCTCCGCCAAGATCGATAAAGGTATCCTTCTCACCTATGGTAAGAACAGGATTTTTGCGGACACTCGTTAAAGTTCGCAGGACAATTTTTGTATAAACGTTTTTACCAAAAAAGATGATGTGACATGAAGATCGCGCGTCATGAGGAGGGGTAGTCGTTACTTGAAGGATCCGCTTACCAACTTTTTTGCCATTTATAGATTCAAAGGCCTGAGTTAAAGCCCTGTCGCCCAGTACACAAACTATAATTGGGGCTGTTTCACTGGAAAATGATTGTTCTGGCCATTCTGTGAACAAAGCAAAATTTAACACAAAAGCAGCTTTTACTTTATACTCACTTGTATTGGCTGCAGAAACAGTTAGGTCTCCCCAGACAGTGCACAGAGAGAACAGTAAAACCGCAAAGTTCCATTTGCTTACCAATAAGCGGAATATGGCTGCAGTTTTACCGGTCATGATCCTTGTATCATTTGTATTACAACACATTCAAGAGAGCTGTCTCTGTTAGAAACGGTATGTTGCCTTCATATAAACACTACGTGCTACAGTTGCGGGTAGAATATAGAATTCCTGAACAGATTCCTCGTGGTTCTTTTCGAGAAGATTCTGGCCGACCAATGCTAATTCTAAATCCTGGAATGGATTATACGTTACTTGTAAGTCAACAGTGAAATAATCATCAACCTGATATGCGTAATCAGTGGATCTGAGATATAAAGCACAAACTTTGTCCACATACCGTCCCCAGAAATCAAAAGCCAGAGTATCCGTTAACTGCCAGTTTGCCATAAGAGACAATTGGTTAGTTGGAGATTCACTGGCCACCAGATCTAGAATGTCAGGAAGATCCTCATAGATAAGGCTATATACAAAATCGATCTTTAATGAAGATTTTGCTTGCCATACCACGGCAAGTTCTAACCCGTGCGTGTTGCCCTTTCCTCCGTTTGAAAACTTTACATACGTTTCTGCATAGAGGCCGTTGCAAGAAGATTCAGAAGGTGCAGTCCGAAGTTTATTGTAGTCGTTGTAAAAAATAGCAGTATCAAATGAGATAGTTGTATTTGGAATATACCTGTATCCTGCCTCATAGGCAATAAGAACCTGGGAATCAATCTCTTCATTTCCCTTGAGCCCCCAGAGAAATGGGATAGGCAATGGATTATTTTGAGAGGCAGGGGGGGATACAAAGAGGTTTATCGTTGAGTTCTGTTCAAACCTGCTTGGAGTTCGTACCGCTCGTGAGATTGCTCCCCAGGCGATATGTTTATCTTCGGGGTTCCATAATATACGTGCACTGGGTTGTATTTCGTACCCGGTGTAATCATTATGTTCAAATTTAGACCCGACTGTCAGAAAAAGTTCATCTTCGATAATACTATATTCATCCTGCACAAAGAAACTGAACAGGGTCAGTTCGGATCGTTCCGGAGCTACGGTTAAATGAAAATTATTGTTGAGTTGGTCACTGATGTAGCGGTAATGCATACCCCATATAATATCGTGTTCAAATCCTATGGCAAAATGGTGCTTTAATTCGAAATTCAATGTATCTGTTTCTTCCTCTGCGACGATTTCTTTTCGATTAGTGCGATCGTAGTATAGCTGAATATTTAACTCAGAGTTTCCAGCCAGATAACGTGTCCATGCAAGTTGGATGTTGCCTCCTGAAGATTTGGCACCGCTATCGTCAAGTGCCATGTAAGGTGGCATCAGGTCAGCAATCTCAACACTTTGATCTATGTCATTGTTGTAGATATCTCCCTGGACAGTAAAGCTGTTGGCTGACGAGAGGGTTCCGTCAACGTGAAAACCGCTACGGTATGTTGTCCACGCATCCCCAGCATCTCCACCTGACACTAAATCAGAACTATCTCTATTATTTCCTTTTGCATAAAATCTGCCATAAATTCCATCTGCAATCGTTGCACCATAGCGGCCTGTTGCAAATGCATGTTCTTCAGTGCCACCCCCTCCTACTGCCAACCCTCCAAGTGTATCGGCAGCATGTTTTGTGATAATGTTGATTACTCCGTTTACAGCATTGGCACCCCAAACTGTTGCACCGGGGCCTCGAATCACCTCTATTCGCTCTATGTCTTCGAGCACAGTGTCTTGCGCGTTCCAATACACTCCAGAATAAAGCGGGTTGTAGACACTGCGACCATCTATTAACACCAGAAGTTTATCTGCAAAACGGGAATTGAATCCTCTACTGCTTATGGCCCATTTGTTGGCATCAATGCGGGCAACAGACAGCCCGGGAACCATGCGCAATACTTCTGGGATACTTGTGGACCCGGATTGTTGAATATCTTCCTTGGTGATAACAAAAATGGCAGCAGCGCTATTTGACAGACTTTGGGGCTTCTTGCTGACTGAGGTAACTTTGATATCCATTAAATCTTCGATACTCATTGCTGCAAGATCGGATTCGTTTGCATGGGCAATGCTGCAGATTAGCAGTAGAGACATAGGGATGGTCATATATTGGAATGATGCAAAATGTTTCCTCTCGCTTGATTTATTTTTTAACCCGAAAATCATATTTGCTCCTTTTTAATAAAATCAGAACCCGGTAAAATCGGGCATATTCTCGAATATTAAAGTGGTATTGGTACGTCCATATTGCTTTATTGGGCCAGCAATAAATAGAACTACCTCAATAAAGGTAGTGCATTATTTCTAGAATTGATCCGTCAAGAATGGAGAACCCTAAGTCTAACGATCATTATAAAATAGTATCTCGTAGTGGTGGGCTAATGTCAAATCTCCTTACTATTTTCTTACAATTAAAGGAGAAACTTTGTGGAGGGCAGGCAGGATTAGCTGGTTAAAACACGGTATATTTCTGGTATTCGTTGCGGGAGTTTGCGAACGTTATCTATGAAAATGTAATTGGCAGGGCCGTACATGTGTTTCATGTATTCCCTGGCTTTATGGTCTATGGTAATGCAGAAGGGATGGATGTCGGCGGTTTTGGCTTCAAGCAGTGCGTGGCGGGTATCTTCAATGGCATACTTTCCTTTGTAGTCATCATAGTCTTCAGGTTTTCCATCTGTGAGAGTGATGATGATGCGCACTTTTGCATCAATATCTTTCAGCAGCTCAGTGGCATGACGTATGGGGGGCCCCATTCGCGTGTATTCGCTCGGTACAATGGAACTGATTCGTTCTTTTACCTGTTCGCCGTAAGGTTCTGCCAGATGTTTTACATGGAAAAGTTCGCAACGTGACCTGCGCATGCCTGAAAAACCATAAATAGCATAGCGGTCGCCAAGCACTGCCATTGCCTCTGCCATGAGAACAAGGGATTCCTTTAAGGCATTATTCACCCAGCCTGCCGTTGAGTTTGACATATCCACCAGAAAAACAACGGCAATATCACGTTCATCTCTTTTCAGCCTGATAAAGAGGCGATCAGATGAGGAAATTCCTGCACGTGAATCTGAGATGGATTCGACAAGAGCATCAAAATCGATATCATCACCCTCCCGCTGACGTTTCACAAAGCGTTCCTGGCTCCGCATCATTTCAAACTGATGGCGCAGGCGAATGGTAAGACCATGATATTTGGCAAGGGTGTTTTGGATAAATTGAGTACGTATCGGGGGAAGGTCTTTGAAATGCAGTGAGCACCAGCTTTTTCTGTAGCCCTGTCTTCTGTAATCCCATTCATCATAAGAGAGGGTGCTTTTGGGTTGTGTTGAATTATCTGCAGGGCCGGAAACCTCCTGCTCAAGCATTGCCTGTCCGGCTTTTCCAGCGGCGCTCGAGAGAAAATGTGCAGGAAGATGACCAAATTCATCTAAAAAGCTTTTTGTGAATTCCTCAAGCTCGACTGGCATCTCAAGTTGTTCATTATTGATACTGACAAGTATTGGAGCATCTTTTTCCTGTTCAGTATTTCCACTAAATTCACTGTCCATGATCATACTGATATCTGATTCGGCAAGGCCCTGATTGCCACTGTCACGTTTGTCCTGTTCATGGAGCTCCCCAAGTTCTTTTTTAGAAAGAGTGAGAAGATAGCTTGCCATCATATCCGCAAACTGTTCTCCCATCTTTTGTTCTTGAATCTTTTTCGCAGTTTCGATGGCCTGTAGTTTGAGGGTGCCCTGGAAGGGAAGAGTGATGATTGGGAGGTATTCAACATCTTTCTGGAATAGTGTACGGAAGAGCTTTGCGGTGATTTCTGCAGAATCGCAGGAGGACGCTTCACCTGAAATATACTTTTCACATTCTCTATCTGTGAGATTCGAGGTGAGCAGGGTAAACAGTTCAGCTTCATCCTTAATAAGTGCCTGTTGTAAAGAGTTCAAAGGGTGCTTTTGCGATTTAAGTAACAGTTGCGGAAAAATATGTTTTTCGGCAGCCCTCATCAATCCAGGCAGCTCCTGGGTTAAAAAGATTCGTACACGAAATGATTCCAGACAGTGAAAAATATCTCGAGCAAGCAGTGGCTCTTCAAAACTTGCTAAATAAGCACGGATCCAGAGGGTATCTTCATCACATTCAATATGCGAAAATCCTGATGGTGCTCTGTTTATGAAACTCTTACATGCCATAAATCCCCATTGAAATGTAAGAATAAGCTTGTAGAGGAGGAAGTTGACATCGTTATTTGTGGAAAATCTAAGCTCTTCCGGGACAAAAATGGATGTGGTATCTGTGTAGCAGGTTTTTCCCTGCTTGAGTTGCAGCTCATTTCTTGCTACACCACGGATATAGGGGAGCAGCTTTCTTTCAATACTCGCAAGTGGCAGGCCGCCACTGCCTTTGAGTTTTTTAAGGTAATTCTCGATGTCATCCTGCATGAACCGCTGGGCAGCCCGGAGTCCGTCTGTTTCGTAGCAATCAAGTGTAATGCCGATCCAATGTGGAATCTGTTCCAGACTTAAATGCTGTAATGTTTTTGGTAACAGGCGGAGAAAATCATAGCAGAGAGAGTGGGATACTGGCCAGATAACAGGTATATGGCCAAGAATTGCTTCGCAGACCAGGTCACTTTCGTCAATGAGAGGATCAAGCACCTCTTCAACATCCCATTCATTTGGGATATCCGGTGCCACAAGATCGTAAAAGCGTTCGGTGAACAGTGCTAGTTTCATGGGGCGTCTATGGGTGAGCTAGAATACGGAGCTAACCATCTCCTGTAAAGCAGCAAGGAGTTCGGGATCATCACTTAGTGGTTCAATGAGTGCTGCCCGGCATGCTGTATGTACATCGATACCATCCTGAATCAGTTGTCCTGTCTGGATGAGGAGTCTTGTTGAAGCACCTTCTGCAAGGCCTGACTCTTTTAAGCTTCTTGTCATTCCTGCAAGTTTTACCAGAGAATCGGCAAGTTTTTTATCAACACCAGCTTCCTTACATACAATCTCGGCTTCCATTTCAGGATTGGGGTAATCAAATGATATGGCAACGAAACGCTGTCTGGTCGAAGGTTTCAGGTCTTTTAATACGCTTTGATATCCGGGGTTATAGGAGACGCTGATCATAAACTCAGGAGGTGCCGATAAGAGCTCGCCAAGTTTTTCCACAGGGAGCTCACGCCTGTCATCGGCAAGTGGATGGATAACCACAGTGGTATCCTTTCGCGCTTCTACAATTTCGTCCAGATAGCAGATTGCACCGGATCGAACAGCAAGAGTTAATGGCCCGTCAGCCCAGACAGCTTCACCTGATCGGATGAGAAATCGGCCAACCAGATCACTGGTGGACAGATCATCATGGCAGGATACCGTTATCAGGGGGCGTCCTAATTTCCAGGCGAGAAATTGCATAAATCTGGTTTTTCCGCATCCTGTCGGGCCTTTTAATAACAGTGGCAATCCATTCTTATGTGCGGACAGTGCAATTTCGATCTCCTTCCCGGATGCGAGGTAGTAAGGTTTTTCGGTAATAAGATGTTCTTCAAGGCGTGTTTCAATAATTTTTCTGGACACTTTAAACTCCCGTACAGTACTTGGATGGATTACTTGTTTCCCTTACAAAGTGTTCACCAAAGGAGTTCCAGTCAAGAATTATTATTAGCCTGGAGCGGGAAAGTCGCAGCTTACTGTTATTTGGAAACTGTTTGCGTTTTTTCAATGAGAAAAACACCGTAGGTGGCCAGAAGGTTGGAAAATAGTGAAACAATCGTACCGTTGCGATCCTGATCATGGGAATTGATGGCACATTCTTTAACAATGGTATAGCCGACATTTTTAGAGAATTTACGAAAATCAGCAAGGGTGATGACGCGGATGTTCGGGGTATCATACCATGAGTAGGGGAGTTGCCGGTTTTTTGGGGCCTGTCCTCTGAACAGAAGCTGCAGGCGGATGGAATAATGACTGAAATTCGGGAAACTCACGATTACCTGTTCACCTATGCGAGCAAGGGATTTAAGCAGAACATCCGGTTGATACACCTGTTGCAGGGTCTGGCTGAGAATAACCACATCAAAACATCCATCGGGATAATCCAGGACTTCATCTTTTAGATCTCCCTGGAGCACACTGAGCCCTCTGCTTATACAACCAGCTGCTTTTTCCTTATCCTGTTCAATACCTGTTCCCTGAATACCTTTATGTTTCTTCAACCAGTCCAGAAGGTCGCCATGTCCGCAACCAAGATCCAGCACCCTTGAACCCGGTTTGATCCAGGAGGCAATGATTGACAGATCAAAACGAAGCTGTTCAGGAGTTTTCAATTCCATTTAAGAATCCTCCTATGAGTTTAGAGAGTCTTGGATCAGGAATAAGAAAAGCGTCATGCCCGCAATCTGCTTCAATTTCACAAAAGCTTACATCCTGACCGGTGCGTTTTAAGGCCTGAACCAATTCTTTTGCCTGATATGTCGGGTACAGCCAGTCTGAAGTGTAGGATATAACCAAAAACTTCGAGTGACTTCCCTGGAGATCCTGAAGGCTTTCCTCTGTATTAACATTGTCTGCGAGATCAAAATAATCAGCAGCTTTTGTGATATATAAGACAGAATTTGCGTCAAAGCGTTTAGCAAATTTAGAGCCTTGATAGCGTAGATAGCTTTCCACCTGGAAATTGGCCTCAAAATTAAAGGAAAAATCTTCTTTATCCTGGAGTTTTCTGCCAAATTTTCGACGCATGGCCTCATCTGAGAGATAGGTGACATGACCTATCATCCTGGCAACAGCTAAGCCTAAGTCGGGCCCGGGGTTATGGTAGTAATCTCCCTTGTTCCAGTGAGGGTCAACCATTATTGCTTGTCTTGCCACTTCATTAAATGCAATGGCCAACGCGGAATGACGCATGGTGGTGGCAATGGGGATGGCAGATCGGATCATTTCAGGATAGCGTACGCACCACTCAAGTGCCTGCATGCCACCAACTGAACCGCCTATAACTGAGTGAAGTTTTTTTACTCCAAGATAATCAAGAACCTGTTTCTGGCTGTTTACCATATCGCCAATGGTGACCATGGGGAAATCAAGGCCATATGGCTTTTTAGTTGCTGGATTAATTGAGCCAGGGCCGGTGGAACCCATACAGCTGCCAAGGATGTTGCAACAGACAACAAAGTAGATATCAGTATCGATTCCTTTTGTGGGGCCAACCATAAAATCCCACCAGCCGGGGGCAGTATCTTCAGGGGCATCTTCATATACGCTTGCCACATGGGAATCACCTGAAAATGCGTGGCATATCAGGATGGCGTTGTTGCCGTCGCTATTTAGTTTACCAAAGGTTTCATAGGCTATGGTGACAGGGCTTAACTGTAGGCCGCTTTCAAGGATCTGGCACTTTTCCTGCGAGTCGCAGGTGTAATATTTTTTACTTACTTTCAACTCTTATCCAATGCTTGTGTGAGGTCTGTTAGAATATCATCAATATGTTCGATTCCGATTGATAACCGGATCATGGAAGCAGAAATGCCGGACATTTCCAGTTGTTTTTCTGAGAGTTGGGAATGGGTGGTGGAGGCCGGGTGAATGGCAAGTGATTTTGCATCACCTACGTTTGCGAGATGGGAAAAGAGGTTGAGTGACTCTATAAACTGTTTTCCAGACGTAATTCCCCCTTTTACTCCAAAAGCCACCATCCCGCCAAAGCCATTTGTAAGATAACGACTTGCTGTTTCGTACTTACTGCTATTTTTGAGACCTGGGTAATGTACCCATTCTACTCCATCGTGGCTTTGAAGAAATTCGGCAACAGCAAGTCCATTTTCAGAATGACGTTCCATCCTGAGAGCTAATGTTTCCATGCCTTGAAGAATTGACCAGCAATTATCGGGTGAAATACAGGCGCCAAGGTTACGAAGGGGCACCAGGCGCATGCGAAGGGCAAAGGCAATGGAGTTCATATCGCCAAGGTCATGGGCATATCGAAGCCCGTGATAGGATGAATCCGGTTCGTTGAAAAGTGTAAATTTAGGGTCAGTCCAGTCAAAGTTCCCTGCATCAGTGGTAATTCCGCCAATCACTGTCCCATGCCCACCTATCCATTTAGTGAGTGAATGAACAACAATATTGGCACCGTAATCAATGGGACGCAGGAGACAGGGCGGGGTGAAGGTCGCATCCACAATGAGAGGTAAATTGTATTCCTGGCCAATCATTGCCACTGCTTCGATATCTGTCATGGTAAGACCAGGGTTGCCAATGGTCTCACAGTAGAGCGCCCTTGTTTTGTCATTGATGGCACTCTTGAAGTTTTCGGGATTGCTTGGATCAACGAGTCGAACCTTGATTCCAAGTTGTGGTAAAATAGAGTCAAACTGGGAGTAAGTGCCGCCATAAAGGTTATTGGCTGCTACTACCTCATCACCCGCTTCACAGATATTGATGATACTGTAGAAGATGGCAGAGGTACCGGATGCAAGGGCAAGGGATGCTGCTCCACCTTCAAGCATGGCAAGGCGTTCTTCAAGGACTGCCTGAGTCGGGTTGCCGAGGCGCGTATATATATTTCCAGGTTCTTTTAAGGCAAAAAGATTTGCAGCATGCTCGGTGTCTTTAAAGAGATAGGAGGCCGTGCGATAAACTGGGGTTGCACAGGATAGCGTGTCGCTGTCTACCTTGCGTCCACCGTGAAGGGCGGTTGTTTCAAATTTCATATCTTTCCTCTGGTGCTGATTTGGATAATAACAGTATCATTTGTGGGGAAAACTGCATCTATAAAATGAAGAGCTTCTGACCTTTTCCTGATATTGTCATACCACGATGTGGGAGGTGTTGGCCAGCGTAAATATTTATAAAAGAGAGGAATAAAAAAGGCTTTGCTGAATAGTACGATTTATCTTTTAGTTAAGGGTTCTGTTAAGTGTAGAATCAATTATTTTCTACTATATGTTGTAGATAGTCCTTGCATGACACCCAAGTATGGTATATATCATTTTTTGGCAAAAAGTGAAAAATCAGTCGAAAACTGTTGCTATTTCACTGCCAGATTCTCATGGCATCCATTATTAATCAGCTCCTTCAGCCGTTAAAATTCATTTTTATCCATTCAAAAGAGGAAGACATGACCCCTGATCTGACTAAACAGGTATTGACCAAGACTGCCGAGACTGTCTTAGCAAGACGTTACTATATAAAAGATAGCGAAGGAGAGGTTGCAGAAACCTGGGAAACGCTTTGTAAAAGGGTCAGCAATGCAGTGGCTGAAGTGGATAAGAAGAGCAGGAAGTTTGAAGCTTTGCGTGAATCCTATTTCCGCATGATGTACCACCTGGATTTTCTTCCTAATTCCCCTTGTCTTATGAATGCGGGAACAGACATCGGACAGCTTTCTGCCTGTTTTGTTCTGCCCATAGAAGATTCAATGGATGGAATTTTTACAGCTATCCGTAATGGAGCGCTTGTTCATAAAACGGGCGGTGGTACCGGTTATTCTTTTTCCAGGCTTCGTTCAAGAAATGCGTCTGTTCGCTCAACGCAGGGTGTGGCATCCGGTCCTCTTTCTTTTGCAGCCGTTTTTGATGCAGCCACCGAAACCATAAAACAGGGTGGCAAGCGGCGCGGTGCTAACATGGGTGTCCTTCGTATTGATCATCCAGATATTATGGATTTTATCAGTGCAAAGGAAAATCAGGACAAGTTTAATAACTTCAACTTCAGTGTGGCCATAACTGATGCATTTATGCAGGCTGTGGAAGATGAGGCAGAGTATCCTTTGATTGAGCCTTCAAACGGAAAAGAAGTCGGAACATTAAATGCCCGAGCTGTTTTTGATAAAATAATTGATTTGGCATGGCATAACGGAGAACCAGGAGTTCTTTTTATTGATGCCGCTAATCGTGACAATATGACCCCGCAGCTTGGAGATTTTGAAGCAACGAATCCATGTGGTGAACAATGGCTGTTGCCCTATGAGAGCTGTAATCTTGGCTCGCTTAATCTCAGTAATTTTGTAAAGAACGGCAAGGTTGATTACAAACGGATGGAACAGGTTGTGAAAGTTGCCACCTCTTTTCTAGATAATGTGATTGACTGTAACCGATTCCCCATTCCTGAAATTGAGGAAATGACACTTAAAACCAGAAAAATTGGTATGGGTATTATGGGACTGCACGATATGCTGATTCAGCTCGAAATGCCATATGGCAGTGAAGAGGGGCGCAAGCAGGCTGCAGAAATAATGAGTTTTGTGAGGGCAAAAGCAGAGGAGAAGTCCATAGAGATTGCTGAGAAGAAAGGAGCATTTCCTGCCTTTGATGAAGAATATAACGATTACCCCGCAAGGCGAAACGCAGCTCTTACCTCAATTCAGCCAACTGGTACAGTTTCCATGATTGCAGATTGTGCATCAGGTTGTGAACCCTATTTTTCCATTGTCATGGTTAAGCATGTTATGGATGGGGATCGTTTGATTCTTGTGAATAAACATTTTGAGCAGATTGCTAGAAGAGAAGGCTTTTATTCTGAGAAGCTGATGGCAAAGGTTGCCGATTCAGGTACAGTGATTGGGCATGATGAGATACCTGAGCAGTGGCAGGAGGTATTTCGCACTGCCCAGGATGTGGCACCGGAAGATCACATCAAGATGCAGGGGGTTCTGCAGAGTAATGGGGTGGATTCTTCCATCTCCAAAACCATCAATCTGCCCAACAGCGCCACCCGTGAAGAGGTGGAACTTTCCTATGTTATGGGATACACGCTTGGTTGCAAAGGCCTCACGGTTTACCGTGATGGATCACGTGATCAACAGGTCTTAAACAGTACAGACGGTGCGGAAGCAGAACGGACAGCCCTGGTTTCAACTGCCGGTGTGAAAAAGAAGCTCCCGGATACCTTGAGTGCCAAACGCTATCGGTTGAAAGATCAGGACCAGAAGTCTGTCTATATTATTGTTTGCTTTGATGACAATGAACAGCCCATGGAGGTTTTTGCTAAATTTCCTTTTGATAATCGTGTGGATTTAAAGGATAAATCTACCATGTGGACCACGACCTGTCGTCTGGTCTCTTTAGCTCTTCGCTTTAATATTCCAGCTTATGAAATTATCAAGCAACTTGATCGATCAAGTGGACATATGCTTGACCTTCCTGCTCAATTGAGTAAATTGTTCAAGTCATTTATGGCAGGAACGCACCATGGTTTTGCCTCTACCTGTCCTGAATGTGTTGGACAGCTCGTGTTTGAGGAAGGTTGCGAAACGTGTCATGATTGTGGCTATAGCAAATGTTCGTAACGATCACTATAATTTTATAAAAAAGCTGGTATGTAATGGGTAAAATAGGAAGAAATGAGCAGTGCCCCTGCGGCAGCGGGAAAAAATTTAAGCACTGTTGTCTGCTAAAGGAGCAGGCTGGATTACTTAAATCAAATCCTGAAGCAGACTTTAGGATTTCACTGATTGCTGAACTTGAGGCAATTGTCCAGGTGGCCATTGAAAAGAGGCAGAAGATCAAAGAACTTGGTGTTTTTATTCTTCTGGCCACAGTGGAAGGTGATGCCTGGCTACTTGAAATAACAGACTCTGATGCAGTGCAGCTGGCACGGGCTGGTGAGGCTCTTGAAATCCCCATTGATGAAAATTCGGAGACCATCGAGATTAACTGGAGTCATACCTACGATCTCAGCAATAAAGAATTTGAGCTCACAGCATACAGCGATAAATCAAAGACTGTAAAAGTAGACTACCCGGTTAAAGAGATCAATGCTTCTATCAAACGGATAAAGAAGAAATTTCCAAGCGATGTCCTGGATCAGGTTCATGTTGATCCTGCAGATCAATAGCGGGCAGCTGGAGACTTTTTTTCTGTGATCTTCATAATACGAATAGTCCCTGTGGCCTTAGTCATGGGGACTATTTTTTTCCTTTCTCACCAGAGTGGTGACACACTCGTTCTTCCTTCTTTTCCCGGGGCAGATAAGCTTGCCCATATGACAGCTTACGGAGTCCTGGCTCTAACAGTTCTCTGGAGTTTTGGGAAGAAAGCTCTGGAGCACAAAAGCCGTACAATATTCATTACTGTTCTGTTTTGTATACTGTACGGCGTAAGTGATGAATATCATCAATCTTTTATTCCTTATCGTTCAGTCAGTGTCTGGGATATTCTTGCAGATGCAGCAGGTGCTTTTAGCTTGTGCATGATATGGCTTAAAAATCCCGTGTTGCAGCAAAAGCTGGTGAAGTTTCAAGGAATGTTGCACAAGCGGCTGGAAGTTAAATAAGAGCCTCTTTCACCATCTGGGATGCGATTCCCATGTCCATGCTATCCCCATATTCCTTTTTCAGACTTCCCATAACCTTACCCATTAGTTTTGGGTTTTTTTCCGGTAATTCTGCGATGAGTGCATCAACAATGGTTTTGGTTTCTTCTGCACTTTTCGTTTCCGGTATAAAAACCTGCAGAATCTCAACTGTCTTGCCAACATCGATCCCTGCTTCAATGGATTGATGCGCCATCTTTAGTTCTCTTTTGGCAGCAGCTAATAAATCTTTTTCGTTGGCTTCCCGGTTTCCATCAGATTTGGCAATTTTTTGCGTAGCATCGAGCAGCATTGCAAGGATGGTGGATTTCTCAGGGTCGGTCTTTTTGGCCAGCATCATGGTTTTACGTAATTCTTTTATATCCATCATCTTCTTTATCCTTGTAAGAGTCTTGCCATGTCTTTGGCAAAGTAAGTTAAAATAATATCAGCACCGGCTCGTTTAATGGAAAGCAGAGTCTCAGCCATCACTTTGTCGCCATCAATCCATCCGTTTGCAGCGGCGGCTTTGATCATGGCATACTCACCACTTACATGATACGCTGCGATGGGGAGGTCAAACTCATCTTTTAAGCGGCTGATAATATCAAGGTAGGCAACGGCAGGTTTGACCATAAGGATATCGGCTCCTTCATCCACATCAAGTGTCGCTTCCCGCAGTGCTTCTCTTGCATTTGCAGGATCCATCTGATAACTCCTGCGATCTCCGAATTGCGGGGCACAATCTGCTGCATCACGGAATGGGCCGTAGAAGGCGGAAGCATATTTTACAGCGTAAGACATGATGGGGATCATCTCAAAATTGTGGTCATCAAGGCTTGCCCGGATTTCGGATACTCTTCCATCCATCATGTCAGATGGTGCTACCATGTCAGCACCTGCCTGTGCATGAGACAATGCAGTTTTTGCTAAAATTTCAAGGGTTGCATCGTTGTCAACGGTGTCACCGATCAAACATCCACAATGGCCATGATCTGTATATTCACACAGGCAGACATCGGTGATAATGTTGAGATCAGGAGCCTTGTTTTTAAGTTCTCTTATTCCACGCTGGATGATGCCATCTTTTGCGTGCGCGCCACTTCCCATGGCATCTTTCTTTTCAGGTAGCCCAAAAAGGATCATGGAATTTATTCCAAGGTCCATGCATTCCTGTGCTTCTTTTTTTAACTGGTCCACACTCAACCTGAATACTCCCGGCATGGAGGAAATTTCCTCTCGTTTATTCTTTCCGGGTGCGATAAAAACCGGATAGACAAATTGGGCTGGATTGAGTTGAGTCTCACGAATTAATGCACGCATGGATTCATTCCTGCGCAGTCTGCGGGGACGATATTCCGGGAAAACCATTATACTCTCCTAACTCGATATCTCGAGTGATTTTAATTTCTTATGTAGATGGCTTCGTTCCATGCCCACCTGCTCGGCGGTCTGGGAGATATTGCCATTGTTCTCATGTAATTTTTGCTGCAGGTAAACTCTTTCAAAAGATTTTTTTGCATCCTTGAAGGTGTTTTCCTGGTAAGGACGCATTGCGCCAGATGATTCTATAACCGTGGGCGGATTCGCAGCTGGGTTCAGAAAGAGACTGATATCTGCTTTCTGTATGGAGTCAGAGGGGCACATGATTGCTATTCGTTCAACAAAATTCCTCAGTTCCCGGACATTCCCCGGCCAGGAATGATGGCTCATAAGGGTAAGTGCACCACTTGAAAACGTTTTTCTGGCAAGGCCGCGGCCAACCAGGTTGTTCATAAGATCTTCAACAAGAGGTTTAATGTCTTCCAGTCTCTCGCTGAGACTGGGAACAGTGATGGGAACCACATTCAGGCGCCAGAAAAGATCAGCCCGAAAATTTCCACGTTCAATTTCTTCTTCAAGATTCTTATTGGTGGCAGCAAGTACCCTGACATTGACAGCGATTGTTTTGTGTCCGCCAACTCTTTCAAAGGTTTGTTCTTGAAGTATCCGCAGGATTTTTGCTTGAGTTTTTAGACTCATATCGCCTATTTCATCAAGAAAAAGGATACCTCCGTCCGCCTGATCAAACTTTCCTCGCTTGGAACTGTATGCTCCGGTGAAAGAGCCTTTTTCATGTCCGAAAAGTTCTGATTCGATAAGCTCATCGGGGATGGCAGCACAGTTGACCTCAATCATGGGGTGATCCGCCACAAGGGAGTGGCGATGAATTGCTTGAGCCACCAATTCTTTGCCTGTGCCATGGTCACCGCGAATCAATACCCAGGCATCAGTGGGGGCGACACGATTTATCTGTTCCCGCAGCTCTTTTATGGCAGCAGAGCTCCCGGTGATTTTTATTTCCTTGCTGGTCTTATCCCGAAGGATTTTATTTTCTTTTTCAAGTTGAGCAAAACGTAAACCATTGGAGATGGCAAGGATAATTTTGTCATAGGATAAGGGTTTTTCAACGAAATCAAAGGCACCTTTGCGGGTGGCCTGGACAGCCGTTTCTATGGTGCCATGGCCGGAGATCATTATCACAGGAATTGCTGAATGATCTTTTTTTATTTTTTCGAGTGCCGTGAGGCCATCCATGTTGTCACCAAGCCAGATATCAAGCAGGATAAGATCAACATTTTTTTCCTCGAGAATTGTGAGTCCAGTTTCTGCAGATTCGGCGCAGAGTGGAGCAAAGCCTTCATCTTCCAGGATTCCCGAAAGGGTTTCCCGGATAGAAGCTTCGTCATCTATGATAAGAATATGTTTAGCCATAAAGATTCTTACAAAACAGCTTACTTGTGATTACTTTGTTTGTTCAATAAGGGCAGTTCAATTGTGAAGATGGTGCCATGGGGCGTGTTATCATGCACTCGAATATAGCCACTGTGATCAGATACAATGGTGGAAACAATGGCTAAACCCAATCCGGTACCTGTTTTCTTGGTTGAAAAATAGGGCTCAAAAAGTTTCAGCTTTTCATCTTTTGAAATACCCGGGCCGGAATCACAAACATGTATAAAGAGGTTTTCTTCATCCTTGTCAGGTTCCAGAATAATATCGACTATACCGCCGTCTGGTAAAACTGCAACTGCATTGTCGAACAGGTTTATGAAACAGCGTTTTATCTGTTCGATGTCAAAGCTAAAGATGGGAATAGGCCCTTGCGCATCAATCCGGACTCTGAAAGAGATATCAGGGTGCGCCTGCTTATACAGGAAAAGGGTTTCACTAAGCATTGCTGTTATATCTGCAGGAGCCCTGTTGATTTTAGGCATTCTTGCAAATTGTGAGAATTCACTGACAAGGAGTTTTATCTCATCCACCTGTTTTATAATTGTGTTGGTACACTGGTCAAAAATTGAACCTTCCTCTTCTGTTATCTCAGGGTAACGCCTTCGTAATCGCTGGGCAGAAAGTTGAATAGGAGTGAGTGGGTTTTTGATTTCATGGGCAATGCGACGGGCAACCTCACGCCATGCAGCCATGCGCTGCATTTTTTCAAGTTCTGTGAGATTGGCAAAGACGAGAACAAAGCCTAAAGAATCCCCTGCCTTATTTTCAAGTCGGGTAAAGGTGACAAGTAGTGAGAAATTTTCTCGTAAAACTGATAGTTTAAGGTGCTGGCGGACAGATTGGTTACCTGTGATAGTGATTTCCCGGATGAATTCGTCAATGATGGCAGAATGTTCCGGCGGGAGTGCTTTGGCAAAGTTGCGTCCGATGAAGTATTCTTTACCGATATTAAGGAGCTTTTCAGCAAAGCGATTGATGGTGGTTATGGTTCCTTCTTCATCAAGTGAGATGACCCCGGCTTCCACATTCTGCAGGATAATCTCAGTATAACGCCTCCTGTCATCGGATTCTCTCGAGCTCTGCTGCAGTGCCTCATGGGCATCTGCAAGTTTAGCGTTACTCATTTTAAGGTTGGATGTCATGGTGTTGAAGGAGTCAACGAGGAGTCCCATTTCATCATTTGATTGCTTTTCCAATACAAAGTCAAGATCGCCTTCAGCAACACGCCTGGTTGCCATTGCAATTTTATCCAAGGGGCCGGTGATGCTTCTTGCAATGTAAAGACCAAACCAGATGGCAGAAAAAATGATGAGCAAGGTTACGATGAGCAGAATAATGAGAAGCCAGAATTTGAACGGTTTTTTGAGATATTTTAATTGCCGGTAATCCTCAATTCCTTTGGATATATGATCCAATTGGCTTTTTTGTTCCTTTTTTATGAGAAGAGTAGTGACCAGATACATTTCTTCTGTGGAATCTTCAGTAAGATGAATGGTACCTACACGGCGTATGAGTTCACCGAGTGTTGATCGCTGAATCACTATCTCTGGCTGACCACTTTCCTGCACACTGTTAAGGGTAGCCAAAGGTATTTCAGGTAAGTTCTGGCTGCTTAGCAGGGGAGAAGAAGCAGAGAAATAGTTGTTTCTCTGGTCAGTGATAAGGGTAAAGCTTAGCGTATTTCTGGTGTCGTAGATTGAAAGCGTGTGAATAAGCGTTTCTTCAAGATCAATGGCTTCTTCAGTACTTTCAGGAAGCTGATTAATGTTCTGCTCAACTGTTAGGCCTATTGCATTGACTTCATAGGTTGTTTCCTGATAGTAGGATTTTGCAAGATCGAGAGAATTTTGCAGGGAGATTTCAATGTTACTGTTAAACCAGTAATCCATACTGGTGGAAACAAATTGCAAAGAGATAAAAAAGAGGAGAATGGTGGGAATGAGCGAGAGAGAAATAAAAGAAATAACCAGCTTACTTTTTAATCTTGAACCTACAATATTTTGTTTACTTTCGAAAAAAAGTTCTGCCAGATTACGAAGAACCAGGAAGAGCATGAGAAGTACAAGAATTACATTGAGATTAATTATGCCAAAAATGAGGATATCACTGGAGATGGGGAGGGTGATATCAGCTTTCAAGAGGGAGCTTTCCAACCAGAAAAAGAGTGGAATAAGGCATAGGCAAATAAGAATAACTCGTCTGATGAGCCGTTTTTTCTGCAGACGTTGCTGCCCGGTGAGATGAACTTTACTCAGTTCCTGATACTGAGGCCTCTCAGTTGTGTCGGGGGTGGTTTTGTCCATAAAGAAAAAGGGGCAGGGGCTAAGGTTGTTCTAACGCAGATAAACTGCAAGTAAGTGCCTCGAAGGTCTCTCTTCGTTCGCTATCTGTTGCTATTCATAACGGTTTGATATTATTGATGGACTCGTAAAAAGGTTAAAAACAAGATGGACTTGGAAAAAACTTCATATTCGAGGCACGGAAATTTCTTATCTTTTCGGCGTACTAGGGTACGTTGAAAAGATAAGAAATTTGCAGTAACGAAG
>CAMZLK010000018.1 GCA_947311475.1 uncultured Desulfocapsa sp. | reverse complement strand
TTGATGGACTCGTAAAAAAGTTTTATATGCGAGGCGCACATTTGTGTTTAATTTCAGCGTACTAAGGTACGTTGAAATTAAACAAAAAATGTAACACCAAAGCAGATGAAGAGTTTTTACGACGCCATCAAACTTAACAATACGATAGATGGAGAACAGCTTGTAATAAATCACTTTCCCATAGACAATATTTAAGCAGAGTATCAAATCACAATCAACATAATTTTAACAGCACTTGCATATAAGCAGTTTAAAAACTTACTACAGTACAATGAAATTTCTGTATCAAGATGACCAGTGGCTGGTAGTCAATAAGCCTTCCGGTATATCCACCCATAGAGCACACGATGGCGATCTTGGCCTGGTGGAATTTCTGGATCTGCATCATAACCTGAAGGTGCAAACATGTTCGCGCCTGGACAAAGGGACAAGCGGAGTACTGATGTTTGCCCTCACATCTGATGCTGTGGCCAAAGCTCAAACCGTTCATGAACAGGAAAGAGCACAAAAATGCTATTCTTTCATCGCAGAAAAGAACCACCAATCTTCCTGGATCTGCACAGCCCCGCTTGATGGAAAGCCTTGCAGGACTCACTTCGAGAAGATTGAAGAAGGCCCAGTCTACGCTCTCTATCAGGCTGTTATCCAACGTGGACGAACTCACCAGATTAGACGACATGCGGCAGCTTCCGGCATCCCTCTTCTTGGGGACAATGACTATGGCAGACTAAAATTTCCCAGAGTGTGTCTCCATTGTACAACAATAACATGGCCCGGAATTAATCAGATACTTGCAAGCCCCCTCCCATCCTGGTTTGAATCGTTCATTAAGGGATCCTTTAAACGATCAGAATATCTCGCACTTATTGAAAAGCGCCACCCTTTTTTATCCAGCATTTCAGACTGTTGCAGGCTTCTTCATCGCGGAGAATACTCCAGGGATATGGCTGTTGATAAATACGGGCAATGGCTTTGTGTAACAGGCTTCGATGAAACCCTTTCTGCAAAACACCTTCTAAATACACATAAAGAGATGCTTGACACCCTTTGTCAAGTTTGCGGCTGCCTGGGCGGAGTCGTCAAAACCAACCTGCGCTCCCCCCACAAACGAAAACTCTTTGCAGATATTGCCACCTGGGGAAAACCTGTCCCGGACTCTTATCCTGTACACGAGCATGACCTGCATTTTCGCGTACAACTAAACGTAAGACAACACATAGGACTCTTTCTAGACCACCGCGACTCTCGAAGAAGAATAGCAAAAGCCGCAAAAGGTAAACGAGTGGTAAATCTGTTTGCCTTTACCTGCTCATTCTCAGCATATGCCCTTGCGGCAGGTGCAGAAGTGGTTTTTTCAGTGGATCTTGCCGCAGGTTGTCTGGGGCAGGGGCGAGAGAATATTGCACTCAACCAGCTGGACGGTTCCGGAAATGCAAAGTTTATAAAAGAAGACACACGTAAGTGGCTGGCAAGACAAGGCCGTAAGAAACAGAATGAAGGGGCAGAATATATTTCATTTGACTTGATCATTTGCGATCCACCAGTATTTTCCTCGTCAGGTAAGGGAAAAAGTTTCCATGTGGAAAAGGAGTGGCCGGATCTTGTGCACAAGATACATGCAATCCTTGCAAAAGATGGAATAGCCCTCTTTTCCAACAACCACCAGGCAGGCTCGGAAGCATTTTATTTCGATACCCTGAATGCTGTTTTTTCAAAAGTAACCCGCATGAAACCGCCTCTTGATTTTCCACAAGTGGCTGGGCAGCCACCACATGTCCGCATCTACTGGTGCCGGAAATAAAACCTTGATGAACACCTATCTGTGCCAGGCAGCCAAGCCTGAACTTGCCTCATTTTCGAGCACCCTTAACATGTCGGGGTCATTGAACAGTTTCTTGCACAACTCACATTTCCTGTGGGTAATAATATCTTTTGACCGAAACCCTGCAAAAGATGCAATTCCACTAATTCCAAGGGTCCGAATATGTTTGTAAAGAGTATTGGTTTCACTTTTAAGGAGTAATGCCCCAACACGGCTCTGCTTTGCATTTCCAAGATGGAAAAAATTTGTCTTTGTAAAATGGCTGCCGGCATCACAACAGGCATACACATCAAAATTTGGAGCAAGATATGGATTCATGGAACAGCAGTTCTCCTGGTAATCGGTTCGGATCGGGGCTCGTTCAAATGATTCAGCCCGACCGGAAAAAATTACTGGCTCAGGAAAAAACATTACTTTATGCTGTCTCAAATACTCTTCATCTTGATCGTCCTCTTCTGAGAAATCTGTCACAAATGAAACAAAATAATCCAGCCCGTTTTCCACACAACATTCGACCGCGTTAATTACATTTTCCCGCTTTATGTTTTTCTGATGCCAACGACTATAGCTCAGACGCAGCTGAGAAAGCCCGGAAGCCATAAGTCGCGAGACATAACGCTGTGCACTTTCAGGGTTCTTTGCCCAGAAACTGTTTGTCACAACCCTTGTGTAGATGCCATATGTATTGCAAAGTGCAAGCAATTCACAAATATCATCCAAATAAATAAGCGGTTCGCCGGCGGTGAAACTGATCCCCTGCACATGTGCATGTGCAAGCTCCACAAGGATTTCCTTAGCCTGTAGCAGATCCATCTTGCCATTGTTCCGATGATCACTCTCTGCTGCAACGCAGTGCTCACATTGAACATTACACCGGGTTGAGTATCCAAAAGCTATTTTTCTCATTATTTCATTACAAAATTTGTTTGGCAACAGGTATCACTCACTCCCGATAAGGGCCGGTAGGGTGCAAAGTATTCCACATATATCTCAATAATTTCTATAAGTTTATTTTACAATCATAAAACCCATGTGATAAGATGTAAAATATGTTTCATTAAATCGATAGGCAGATGACTCGTCAATGGAACACTTGTCAAGTGCTCCAAATAGTGAACGATCAAGCCAGCAAGGTAAAAGAGTATGAGCAACAGTGAAAACCGAAAGTACATCCGACTGGATTGCCTTCATTTACTGGACTACCTGATCGTAGACAGAGAAGGAAGACAAACCACATATTCCATGGGGAGAACCCTTGATGTCAGTGAGCATGGAATGAAACTGGAAGTCAACCATACCGTTAATAGCGGTGATACCCTTCTGATCACAGTGGGTATTGAAAATGACCTGGTCGATCTTACAGGAGAGGGGTTATACACTGCAAAAAAAATAACAAACTGTACGTTCTGGGCATTGAATTTTCCGATATCAGCGATAAAGGAATGAAAATATTGAAAAAATACATCGTAGCCTTTAAAAAGCATTCTGCCGGACCGGTGGAGTAGCATTATCTCATTTCACTCCAAAATGTACCAGGTTTCTCTCTAACCCAGATAAACTGCAAGTAAGTGCCTTGTGGGTACTTGTAACATTTTGATACAAATAGCAATCCAGAACTTCTTGTTTTTATTGCTGCTTTCATGGAGTAAGGCACTAAATCATTTTTGTGCAATATGTAAATACTTTTTCAGAAAAATCCAGATACCAAAGGAGACCGCTCCACTCGCACAAGCCATCCTGCCTATAAATTCAATCTTATCAGGCCAGTCAAAAGAGACCACAGCCATGGAAATTGAGCCAAAAATAAAATAGGAAAACACCATGCTGGAAGAGGCTGTTCCCGCATCTCTTGTAACCTGATCAAGGACCAGATTATTTGATGGCGGACGACTCAACCCAAGTGAAAGAGTTATTACCCCCATGGGAAGAGCAAGCTGCCAGTAATCGCTGAGAGGGCTATATATCATCAGGAGGCCTCCAATTCCAATCCCGGCATAGCCTGCAGTTATCATCCGAAGCGTTCCTATTCTTTTGCCAAACCGCATACAGATCATGGATCCCGTCATAAAACAGAAGGCATTCGCTCCAAAGAGCAACCCAAACACGCTTTCACTCAGTTGAAACCTGCTGATGTAGATTCCAGATGAGGCAGCAATAAAGGCAAACAGAGGCAAACTGGTTACAGCATTGCAAAAGACAAGCCCCACAAGGCGACGATTACTCAATACCCTGGCGTAACTCCTGGAGAGGATCCCAATGGACACAGCTTCCTTTTCGCCTCCATGGGACTCCGGTGTCAAAACAACTCCCCATAAAGCCACCAGCCCCATGACTCCCTGACTGACAAAAATCCAGGGCCAGGAAAAGTATTCCATAATAAGACTGCCAATCAGTGGTGCCACCATTGGAGCTAAGGCCATGATTACGGAAATCTGGCTGAGCACCTTTTCACGCTGTCCACTCTCCAATCTATCCCTGGCCATGGCAAGGGATATGGCGGATGCTGCTCCTGCTCCCGTCGCTTGCAAAATCCGAGCCCCAATGAGCATCCAGATATTTGGGGAGAAAGCACAAAGCAGACTGGCCATAATAAAGAGAACCAACCCTGCGATCAATGGTGGCTTTCTGCCAAATCTGTCAGAAAGAGGCCCATAAAAAAGCAATGAAATACAGTATGTTACAAAGAAAAGAATGAGCGTCAGATTGATAATGGAAAGAGGCAACTGCCACAGCTCCTGAAGATGAGGCGTGGCCGGTAGATACATGTCCGTTGCAAGCGGTGGAAAGGCCGCAAGCAACGCCAGGAGGAGAATAAAACGCATCATCTAGGCACCAATCGTTTTAACCCGCCCAACTGCGCCGCTTTCAAGACGGGCTTTTATGCCATGGGGATGGCCCGCAGATGTTGTCAGGATATCTTTCACAACACCTTTCGTAAGCTTCCCGGAACGTTGATCCTGCTTCAAAACAATGGAAACCGGGAGACCGGTTTTTATATCACTGCGCTTCGTGCCATCCATAAAAGTTTTTCCTTTGATTGCTTTATTCCATAGGGTTTAGTAAAAAAGCTATCCACTGTATTAAGCAGATCCATAAAAATAGAAGTCCCATACCGTGATCACCACAAAAATGACTGCTACTATCACACTCCCTACTTCTTAACAGATGAAAGTTATTATTGCAGAAAAGCCATCGGTGGCACGCGATATTGCAAAAGTACTCGGTATCAAAGGCTCAAACAAGGGATACATTGAGGGACGAGGATGTTCCGTTACGTGGGCTTTCGGCCATCTGGTAACGCTTCAGGAACCAGGCGAATATGATCCATCTCTAAAACGCTGGTCCCTGAACACGCTTCCGTTTGTACCTGATGAATTCAAGCTCAAGCTGATTAGTAACCGCGGTGTCTCCGAGCAATTTCAGATTATAAAAAAATTGTGTGAACAAGCCGAAGAAATCGTCTGTGCAACTGATGCCGGGCGGGAAGGCGAGCTCATTTTCCGGTATATTCTGGCACTGTCTAATTGTGAAGACAAGGCAATTAAACGTCTCTGGCTCAATTCATTGACACCTGATGCAATCTTAGCGGCGTTCAAAAACCTCAAAAACGGACATGACTACGATTCGCTTTATGCCGCTGCCCGTTGTCGCAGTGAATCTGACTGGATTGTAGGCCTCAATGCCACCCGCTACTATACCGTCAAACATGGTCGAATTGGCGGAGGGGGTGATCGTGTTCTCTGGACCATTGGCCGTGTGCAAACACCGGTTCTGGCGATGATTGTGGAACGTGACGACACTATCCTTCAATTCCGCCCCCAACCGTTTTGGGAGCTCACCACCCGTTACCGGGAAGTGGTCTTTAAATACTCCGGGAAACGATTTGATGACCTGGAAAAAGCAGAGACTCTGCTCAAAAAAATAACAGACCAGCCACTTAAAATTAATGCAATCACGGCAAAAAAGAAGAAAGAGCAACCCCCTCAGCTTTTTGATCTGACCACACTCCAACGTGAACTGAACAAACGCCACGGGATCTCAGCCGCAGACACTCTCACTGCCACCCAGGGACTTTATGAGGCCAAGCTTGTCACCTATCCACGAACAGATTCACGTTATCTCAGTGAAGACATGAAACCCCGGATTCCAAAGATTCTGGAACAACTTAAAAGCCTTCGTCCGGAACAAATCGAACCACTTGATCTTGGCAAACTCCCCTTCAGCAAACGAATAATAAACGATAAAAAGGTAACCGACCACCACGCCATCATTCCCACAGGCGTAATACCAAAGAGATTCGGTCCAAATGAACAACTCGTGTATGAAGCAATAACAACACAGTTTATTGCTGCCTTTTACCCCCTGTGTCTTAAAAATATTACCACCGTGAACGGGGTCAGTAACACAGTGGCATTTCAAGCAAAAGGAACTCGGATCAGCGATCCCGGCTGGACTGTTCTCTTTCCCGGAAAGAAAAAATCTTCCACAGATGGACAGATCCTGCCAAGCTTTGAGAAAGGTGAGAGCGGGCCCCACGACCCATCCTTGCGTGAAGGTAAAACCGCACCACCTAAACACTTCTCTGAAAATTCACTTCTGGGTGCAATGGAAGCAGCTGGAAAATTTGTCGATGATGACAGCTTGCGCGAAGCGCTTAAAGAACGTGGCATCGGAACACCTGCAACCCGTGCTGCCATAATAGAAACCCTGCTCCGGCGTAACTATATCCGGCGCGAAAAAAAACAACTTCGCTGTACGGATATGGGACGATGCCTTATTGCACTGATACAGGACCCATTACTCAAATCTCCTGAAATGACGGGCGAATGGGAAGAGAAGCTCAAACGGATTGAGCGTAGTGAACTCAAATCTGAAGACTTTATGGATGGTATTAAAAACTACATTTGCAACATGATTCAGGATAGCAATACCAGCCAGCTTGATTATTCACGCTGGGGGAATTGTCCACTCTGCGGGAAAGAGGTGATCAAGGGCAGGAAGGCCTATGGTTGTTCCCACTGGAAAGAGGGCTGTCCATTTGTTTTGCAGCCAGACTGTAAAGGAAACGCAATCACTGCCAAACAGGTCCAGATTCTCCTGCAACAACATATCCTGCCACATCCTGTTCGCATCGATGATGAACTGCGCATACTTATCCTCTCCACTCAAGGGTTCCCCATGGATCTGCGGCTCCCTTCTGCTGATCGCCAAAAACATGAAACAAAAAAACGCGTTACCAGGAAAACTCCTGCTCCCAAGCCTTCTCATGGAAAAAATGCGGACTAGATTCCATAACTCTTAAGAAAAAGCAGCAAAAGAGTATAACTGATTGCTGAAAAACCGGTTGCCATCATCACAATGGTTCCGGCCAGGTCTTCATCAGCCCCCATCTGACTGGCCATGATATAAGTAGCAACAGCTGTGGGAGCGCCTGCCATAAGCAGACCAATGGCAAAATCCAACCCTGAAACATTTAGCAACAACATCAAAACAGCGGTAATCAATGGCAGAAAAAGCAGTTTTATGGCAATGGCAAGTGTAGCTTTTCCCATATCACCCTTCAATCTTGCCAGCGAGAAACTGCCACCAATGGAAATAAGTGCAAGGGGTAAAGTCATTCCTGTTGCAATATTCAGTGTCCGATCAAAAATTGTTGCTATGGGCAGTCGACAATAACTCCATGCAAGCCCGGTAAGGGATGCCAGAATCAGCGGATTACGGATAAACTGTTTTATTATCTTTCCCGAACTGGCTTGCTGCTGCTGGGGAAGGAGTAAAGCAAAAATCGCAAAGATATTCAGCACAGGAACCAGAAACCCGAGTAAGATACCCGCTCTGGTCAATCCAGCATCACCGTAAGCGTTAAAGACAATCGCCAGACCGATATATGCCAGATTTCCCCTGAACGCCCCCTGGCAAAAAGAGCCATGAGCCGGTGCTGAATAAGCCCGCCACTTTCCGTACAGGTAGCTTACAGAAAAGCAACAGGCAACACCCGCACTCGTTGCCAGCACCAGGCGAAGATTAAAACTGGTGGAAAAATCGGCACCTGCTATTTTATAAAACAGTAACAGAGGCAGACAAACATAATAGACAAGGGTATTTATATCGGTAAAAAAACCTTCACTCACCAGTCTCAACCGACGGATTGCGTAACCAAGACCAATAATAAGAAATACTGGAAGAACAATTTCGATGACATTTAGCATGTTGCTATTACTACTTGAGAGTGCGTGCTTCTGCCATAAATTAAAATGGCCTTTCCACATTCTGATATTCAGTTGCATCATCACGCATAGTAAGTATAGTTGCGAAACATGAAATAATAATCAAAGATAATCGCAACAATTATACCATACAGATGGTGTTGACTTAACAATCTTCTCAGGTACCCAATATGACAAGTTTAACTAATTATTGGCAAACTTTAAGCGCAATCAGCCAATCCGCTGTTGCAGTGCTGGCGGCATTACTATTCTATTGGTTTTTTCGTATTGTTATTCTTTCAAAGATTGAGAAGGCAGTCGAGGCGACTTCAAATGATCTCGATGACCGTATGGTGCAATTTGTAAAACAATTTCTGTGGATTGTTGCCATTCTATCCACCGTTACCCTGGTACTTAAAATTAATTCCATAAAGATTTCCCCATTGCTGGCCGGAGCGGGAATTTTTGGAGTATCAATCGGCTTTGCTGCCAAAGAAACCATAGCAGATATTCTTGCAGGTATTTTCCTCATTGCAGACCGCCCTATACGGGTTAAAGATCGGATAAAAATCGAACGAATAGGTAGGCATTGGGGCGGATGGGGCGATGTTGAAGATATTGGTTTACGTCGTACCCGCATTCGTAATACTGACGGAGTGAGTGTGAATTATCCAAATTCATTACTGGCCAATTCAGTAATTACAAATTTTTCCTATAGTGACTCGCCGGTGAGGGTACGAATCCGTTTACAGGTTGATTACAGCGCTGATCTGGAGCTAAGCAAAAAACTGATCATTGAAGCCATTGAATCCTGTCAAAAGGTCATTCCAGGATCTGCTCAAGTAGTGGTTCGTTCGCTATGGGATGACAAAGATGGTCACCAGCCGGCAGGGGTACTTCTGGAAGGACGTTATAAGATTAAGAACGTACGTCGAAGAACATCAATTCGCTCAACAGTACTGACGGAAATACTTAAAATATTCCAAAAAAATGATGTGCCTCTTGCTGTACCCGGATTGAGGATTGAACATGATGCCAACAACAATGGATAAGTCAACCTGATAGGTTAGTGCCTTACTCCATGAAAGCAGCAATAAAAACAAGAAGTTCTGGATTGCTATTTGTATCAAAATGTTACAAATACCCACAGATAGCGAACGTAGGAAGACCTTCGAGGCACTTACTTGCAGTTCACCTGCGTTAGACAACTCAGGTATCTCTCTTTTCATGAAAGGCAATCACAGCCTCTTTGGTGCGACAAGTTATCTGACGGGCGACTTTAGCAGGAACAACTTCATAATTCTCACCAAGTTTAACGATTGCCAGCTGACCACAACTCAGCTGTTCCAGCATATCTTCTGACACAAAAATACGTTCTATTTTATTCTCTTCTACAAAGTGATAGGCCTCACCTGATTCATCACACTCCAGCTTGTTTTTTTCTATGAGCTGCTTAACCTGTGCCGCAAGCTCACGCTGCACCTTTTCTTCAGCATGTAATCGATTCAGTTCACGATTGCGCTCTGCCTGAGCAGCCTGCTGCTGCCGTGCTTTGGCGCTGATTTCAGATGAAGCATCGTTCTTCTTCTGTTTACGGTTGAGATGTTTTTCACGTTTAGCTTTATTGGCCTGTTTTTTATTTACCAGCCCCGCTTTCAAGAGCTGATCCTGAAATGGATTTCCCATGGTTTTTATTTTCCTTACAAAGTATTCTATCTGATTTACAAATGAATTTTCGACTCATTATCCAAACACACTTTAATCGACAAAATCCCCTTACAACAAGTTTTCTTTAACCCCCGAGACTTTTTATGGTTCATCTGAATAATATAGCAAAACAATACGGTAGCCAAATTATCTTCACAAAGGCCAGCCTTCAAATCCTGCCCGGTATTCGTACCGGAATGGTGGGCCCAAATGGTGCCGGGAAAAGCACCATCTTCCGTATTATTACCGGTGAAGAAGAACCGGATAAGGGGGAGATATCCTGCTCAAAGAAAACAGTACTTGGTTATTTTTCCCAGGATGTTGGGGAGATGAGTGGCAATTCTGCCCTTGAAGAAACCATGTCTGCAGTGGCATCTGTGATGGATCTGGCAAAAGAAATCCAGGAGATGGAAACTGCCATGGCACAGCCCATGGAAGATGATGAACTCGCAGCTCTTCTGGAACGCTATGGAAATGCCCAGGAAGAATTTGAGCATCGTGGTGGCTATGATCTGGAAAGCAGGGCTCAGGCAGTCCTCACTGGGCTTGGTATTGGCCCGGATGAGTATAATCGGCCAGTTGAATCATTTAGTGGTGGATGGAAAATGCGTATTGCCCTTGCAAAGATCCTCACTATTAATCCAGATGACCTGCTGCTGGATGAACCCACAAACCACCTGGATATTGAGTCCATCCTCTGGCTTGAAGAGTGGCTGAAGAATGATTTCAAAGGTTCTGTACTCATGACCAGTCATGACCGGATCTTTATGAATTCCATAGTGAGCCGGATTGTTGAGGTAGCCAATAAAACGGTCACAACGTATGGCGGCGACTATGATTTCTATCTTCGGGAACGTGAAATCCGCAGAGAGAATCTTCTTGCAAGTTTCCGCCGTCAACAAGAGATGCTTGCCAAGGAAGAAGATTTCATTGCCCGTTTTGCGGCCCGCGTATCCCATGCAGCACAGGTTCAATCACGCATCAAAAAACTGGAAAAAATAGAACGCATTGAACTTCCACCCGAGCAAAAACTAATGCGCTTTGAATTTGCAGAACCTCCCCGCAGTGGTGATGATGTGGTGGCCATGGAAGATCTTGCCAAGTCCTGGACCATGGAAGATCACAGTACAAAAGATGTGTTCAGTGGAATCAGTGGTATGATCAGACGTCAGGAAAAGATCGCAGTTGTTGGGGTAAACGGTGCTGGAAAATCCACCTTTTTAAAAGTTCTTGCCGGTGAAACCGAGCCAAGCAAGGGAAAAGTCACACTTGGGGCCAAGGTTACGATTGGCTATTTCGGCCAGCACTCCATGGACATTCTCGATGGAAACAGAACAGTCTTTGACACTGTGCAGGATGCTATGCCGCAGGCCCATGTCGGTACGATCCGTAATCTTTGTGCAGCTTTTCTCTTTCAGGGAGAAGATGCCGACAAACGTATTTCTCTTCTTTCTGGTGGGGAAAAAAGCCGTGTTGTTTTGGCGACCCTTCTGGCTCGTCCCCTTAATTTACTAATTCTTGATGAACCTACAAACCATCTGGATATGCAGTCCCGGGAAATCCTCCTTGAAGCGTTGAAAAAATTCAAAGGCACAGCCATTTTAGTGAGTCATGATCGTCACTTTCTCCATTCTCTGGTTGATCACGTTATGGAGATTGACCATGGCAAAATGCATCTCTATGGTGGTGACTATGAGTATTACTTAAGAAAATCAGAAAAACATGTGAAAAAACAATAGATTCCCAATCCATTTGCACGCTGACGAGGACTGAAAAAGTTTGACAGCAAACAAGCTTACCGCTACAATTTAAAGATCTCTATATTGTTAGAATCAGATTCTGTTAAGGTCTACAAGGAAGAAAATATGCAATGTCCAAGTTGTGGAAACAAACAAAGCAACAGTATTGAATGTGAGCGATGTGGCATCATTTTCGAGAAATATCGTATTCGGCAACAGCGCCTGGCTGATGAAAAAACAGCCCGGGAAGAGCACGCTTTGAACAACGAAGAAAAATCAGGCTCGGGATTAGCTGTTGGACTGATAATTGGGCTGCTTGTGGGTGGTGGAGCCTTCTTTCTTTATGGAAATAAAAACAGCACGATTGTCCCACCCGAACAAACTGTAGCCTTGTCCCCGCAACAAACTACTCCAAATCGGTATAATAATGAGACAGTAATTCCAAAACAAAAAGCCAAAAAAACTTCCCCATCCCTACTTAATACAAATGATGAACTTGAAGGACTGGCGCAACAACTTAACGAACGCCATCCAGACAACACTGCAATTGAAAAAGCACGTAATGCCACGGTCTATATCAAAACCAGTTGGGGCAGCGGCTCCGGCTTTTTTGTTTCTGATAATGGTCTTATTATCACGAACAAACACGTGCTCCAGATGCAGGAAAAAGAGCTCAATTCTCTCAACACAAATGCC
>CAMZLK010000017.1 GCA_947311475.1 uncultured Desulfocapsa sp. | reverse complement strand
CATAAAAAAAACTGGCTCTTCCGGAGAATCTGTGGGTAAATCAATGCAAGTTTTTTCATTTGTCGTAAATTATAAGATGTAGCAAAAGTTGTTTGCCCTGTCAAGGCTACGTAGCGTTGCGGAGTACCCGAAGGGTTTAGCCTTTACAGGGCAAACAACTCTTGCTACATCTTATAATTTACGACAAATGAAAAAACTTGCATTGATTTACCCACAGATTCTCCGGAAGAGCCAGTTTTTTTTATGTTTTTTGTAAGATAGACAAACCACAAATACATACAGTATGGTTTATGGCGTCGTAAAAACTCTCCTTCTGCTTCGTTGCTACATTTTTTTCCTAATTTCAACGTACCTTAGTACACCGAAATTAAAAAAAATGTGCGCCTCGCATCTGAAGTTTTTCGAAGTCCACGCTATCTACTTAGCCATCTCTCAATTGACCTTTTTACGAATGTATCATGGTTACTTCTGAAAACAGTTTTGTTCTGCACATGGAGCAGCATGAGGAAAAAGAATAGCAAGAAGTTCTTCTTTTATATATAATCCCTGATGATTTCAATAATGCGCTGGGGACCACTCCAGTAAAACAATATTCAGAACCGGCTACGCTATACCCCATGGATGATTTAACAGAAAAGCTAAAAATACGATTGATTGAAATTCTCAACATGAGTGATGTCACCCCGGATGAGATTGATGAGAATGCCCAACTTGTGGGTGGTGATTTAGGTATTGATTCCATTGATGTTCTTGAAATGGTGGTCATGGTTGAAAAAGATTATGGCGTAATCATAAACAATAAGGATATTGGCGAAAAGGTTTTCTCAACACTCGCGGCTCTTGCTGACTACATTCGTGAAAATTCTCCCAAGTTATCTTCTTGAGTACAAAAAAAACACCAGTCTATATTGCAGGGATAGGCATTCTCAGTCCTTTGGGTTGTGGGGTTGACGCAACTGCGCAGAAATTACGGGAAAATGGCCATGCCATTGCCCCGTTACGTTCTGATGTTTTCCATATTAAACAACAACCTCCCCTGCCAGTGGGACAGGTTTTTGACATTCCGGATTCTTCTCTTCCACGAACCCACCGCTTGACGATTGCTGCTGCAAAGCAGGCTATGAAGGGATACTCAAACTCACCTGATGCTGTTATTATTGGTACGACTACCGGGGGAATTTTAAGCACAGAGGAATTACTGATACAAAAGGAGGCGACTCCTGAAGAATACCGCTATCACGGGCTGACTACTGTGGCAGAAGAACTCGCGGATAGTCTTAACTGTACCGGCCCTGCTCTCACTGTATCCACGGCCTGTTCATCTGGAACGGTTGCCATATGCATGGCTCTAAAAATGTTGCAGTCAGGTGAAGCAGAATGGGTTCTGGCTGGTGGCGCCGATTCATTGTGCAGACTTACCTACTACGGTTTTCATTCTTTACAGCTTGTAGATCCAGACGGCAGCAAACCACTTCATACAAACCGCAAAGGGATGTCTGTTGCTGAAGGAGCAGGATTACTTCTGCTTACTACTGTCAAACCCAAAAGGTCTCCAGGACAGATTCTTGGTTGTGGCCTTACCTGCGATGCCTATCACCCGGCGTCACCTCATCCGGAAGGGGAAGGTGCTTTTCGGGCCATGCGAAATGCCATTAATGATGCGGGCAGTAACGCAAGAACAATCGATTATATAAACCTCCATGGAACCGGTACGATTGATAATGATCTGGCAGAATCAAAAGCAATACGGGCCATTTTTGCAAATCCCCCACCGCTATCCTCAATCAAAGGTGCAACAGGGCACAGCCTGGCTGCATCAGGGGCGCTGGAAGCTGCCATTTCTGCAATTTGTTTACAAGAGGGTTTTTTACCGGCTAATACCGGATGTTCAGTTCCCGATCCAGAGCTGCAACTCACTCCGATTTCCGCCCCCCTGAACCAGCCAGTTTCAACCATACTTTCCAACTCTTTTGGCTTTGGCGGAAACAATGCATGTCTTATTATTTCAAAAGCAGACTCACCCACCGCCCCCTGCCGGGAAACTGAATATGTTCCCCTAACTATTATGGGTAAAGCATGTATCACGGGAGCCGGGCATACCAGAGACAGTCTGGAAACATTCTCAAAACTTGCTGCAATTTCGGGAACTCTTGATCTAAAAACAATTTCTGCAGGACTTCCTGCACGAAAAGTACGACGATTAAAACGATTTTCGAGGATTGCTTTGGCGCTCGCAGCTGCGGCCAAAGAAGATTCGGGACTTGAGAGATCTCCTCACTCTGTTTTTATGGGAAGCGCATGGGGGGCACTGTCTGAAACCTATGATTTTATAGACAAGCTGCAAAACAGTGATGAAAAATTTCCCAGCCCCATTGATTTTGTGGGATCTGTGCATAACAGTGCTGCCGGACAAATCGCCATTATGCACGGGACAAAAGATACCAATATAACAAGCAGTGGTGGTGACTATTCTTTTGAGCAGGCGCTTCTTGCAGCGGACTTATTTCTTGATCACAACTCTCCATCAGCTTTTGTGCTCGCAGCAGACGAGGCCCATGAACAATTCTCTCCACTTCTTGATCCATCAATTTCCAAAAGCACTCCTCTTGCTGATGGAGGAGGAGGGTTTTACCTTACCAGGCAGGCTGTGCCCAACAGGATTTCCATACAGCTCAAGTACTACCGAAAACAGATAGACGACTCCCTTGATACACTCATCGCAACGTTAAACAAAACGAATTCGTCACTGAATGACTGTCAAATGATACTTGCTGGAATCCCCGCTGCCCATGCTGAAGCTGGAGAACAACAGCTTGATGATTTCATGAAAAAGACGGGTCTTGATATCCCGGTAATCCATTATCGGAAATTCACCGGGGAATTTGCATCAGCATCAGGAGTTGCGGCTGTAATGGCCGCACATCTTCTGGAAATAGGTGCCGTGGAACCTGATAAGTCCATTCTCGTACTTGGTTTTGGGAAATATTTAAGTGCCATGGAACTTGCTCGTCAATGAAAGTTCTGCTCATTTCACCAAATACCCTCATTATTCCCTACCCTGTTTACCCCATTGGGCTTGACTATGTTGCGGGATCATTATCCGATAGACATCAGGTGGAGATTGCAGATCTGAATATCTTAAGTCAGGATGAACTGGCCACACTACTAAAAAATTTTTCTCCTGATATCATTGGATTATCCATACGAAACATAGATAACACCGAGGCTTGCAACCCACTGTTTTTTATCAGCGAACACAAAAAACTGGTGGACTGGATACGAACCCGCTGTAAAGCACCCATGGTCGGGGGAGGTGCAGGTTTTACCATCCTGCCCCATGATATCTTTGACGCACTTGAACTTGATTATGGCATTATCGGGGAAGGTGAACGTTTTGGAGAGTTAATTGATGCCCTTGAAAACAAAAGAGCTCCCTCTGATATTCCGGGAGTGATCACCACATCGCAGATCCCAGACATCACTCCAACACGCCCCTGGACAGGAACGCCAAAAAGATATCCAACAAAAAGTGCCCATTCACAGTTTTACTTGAATCATGGGGGGATGCTGAATCTACAGACCAAACGTGGCTGCTCTTTTCGTTGTATTTATTGCCCTTATCCCCATATTGAAGGAAGGAAACACCGGCTGGTTGCCCCAGGCAAAGTTGCCCGTATGGCTTTAACATTACAGGAAAATGGCGCAAAATATATCTTCATCACCGATTCTGCATTCAACTCGGATATCACCCATAGTTTGAACGTGGCAAAGGCGTTCAAACACCAGGGCCTTTCAATTCCCTGGGGGGGATTTTTTGCACCAGTAAAACTTCCAAATGATTATTACCAAACCATGAAAGAGTGCGGACTGAAACATGTTGAATTTGGTACAGAATCCCTTTCAACAACAATGCTTAAAAACTACCGTAAACCCTTCAGCCCTGCAAATGTTATCAGCGCGCATCAACAAGCGGTTGATGCCGGACTCCATGCTGCCCACTACTTTCTGCTAGGTGGTCCCGGTGAAACGACGGAAACTGTGGATGAAACCCTCGATACAATCGAACATCTAAAAAAAACAGTACTCTTCTTTTTCACCGGTATCAGAATCTATCCCCATACCGGGCTTTACGAAACTGCACTCAAAGAAGGCAAAATTACAAAAAAAACGACTCTGCTGAAACCATTGTATTATGAGAGCGACGCGATTAGCCACAGAATGATAGAAAAACAGGTGATGCAGAGGCGCGGGCAACGCATTAACTGGATTGTTGGCTCTGGTGGAGACCATGCAGCTGCAACGGTTAGCAAAATGCACCAGCGAGGGTATACCGGCCCGCTCTGGGAGTATTTAATCCGCTGATCCGGGAAACATTTCTATTTTTCTGCAACAAGTGCAGAACGTTTGAATTTTTTCACCTTTCTTGGTACAAACAGATGACTGATAAGCCAGCACTTCAGGAGAGCTTTAAAATGTGGTACTCATACATTAGTATAAAGCTCAAGAAGGACAGTACCATAACGGCACAAGTGACTACTGACAGACAATCGCCATGGTTTGAAGGGCACTTTCCGAATGACCCTATATTGCCAGGCATTGCCCAGATACACATGGTGACCGAAACAATTGCAAAAGCTTTACAGAAAGATCTATCATTACAAAGTTTAACACGTATTAAATTTAAAAAAATTATCCGACCAGGCGATATCCTTGATATCCATGCCATGGCAGGAAAAACAGATAACCAATACTCGTTTCGTATAACCAGCAAAAAGGAAGATGTCTGTTCCGGCAGACTGATGCTGGCCCCAACTCAGGAGCAACAACGCATACCATGACAACCGATACCACTCAGACAATCGCCCGTATTGCTGAAATAATTATAAATGAACTGAAGCTTGAAGATGTTACTCCTACTACTTTCGATGCTGATCTTGATCTCGTGGATGAAGTGGGGATTGATTCCATGGATCTTGCAACCATTGCGCTTGTTTTACGCGACGAGTATGGAATCAGGATTGATGAGGATGATTATCCAAAACTCACAACCGTGCGTATTATTGCTGAATATATCAGTACAAAACTGGCAGAAAAAGAGTAGTACAGGTTTCACGCATGGCTAACAAACACAAAGAGTACAAATTCTCTGACATCATTGCAGACCCAGCCATAAAAGAGCGTTTTGAGAAGGTGCGAAAATACTTCTTTCTACGCGAATCCACCTATGACATGTCCAATCGCTGCAACCTTCGATGCGAAGGCTGTTATTATTATGCAGGTGACAAACAGTTTGCTGAAGAAAATCTGAATACCGCAGATTGGCAGAGACTCCTGGAAGGCGAGAAAAAACGCGGTATTACCTTTGTGGTTCTCGCTGGTGCTGAAGCTGCCTATGTTCCGGATCTGTGTAAGACCTGTTTTGATACCATTCCTCTGGGATGTATTGCCACCAACGGCCTGATGCCAATTGCCAAAGAAATCGATTACCGTATTCACATCTCTGTCTGGGGAAATGATATAACCAGCCTTGAAATCAGAAAGGCAAAGAATATGCTTGTGCGTCAGATGGAAAACTATGATGGTGATCCAAGAGCTATCTGGGTCTATACATTCACTCCGGTGAACATTAATGAGGCCCGGGAAGTAACAAAAACTCTGGCTGCAAATAATCAGCAAATTACTTTTAATATGTTCTCAGCACCTGTGGGCTATGATGGACATCTTCGGCACACCCCCGAAACACTTGCCCAAACCCGTGCCGTTATGAGCGAACTACTTGCCGAGTTTCCTGAAACGGTTATTTTTTCACCCTACAATATTGTAGCACATACTCACAAGCGTGGCCTGCATGAACTTTTTTCCTGCTCTTATCCACGTATGAACCCATCAACTGCCATCGGTCTTGGCAGGTCTTTTCGCCAGTATCGAACTGATCTCAAATGGGATAGAGCTGCTGCCTGCTGTGTACCTGATACGGATTGTGACGATTGCAGACATTACGCAGCAGGAAGTGCCGTGGTCACAGCCAGGATGTATAGACACGCCACCAGCCCGCAGCATTTCTCCTCCTGGCTCGACTATGTGGATACCTACCTTGCTGTATGGGTTAAAGGGTACAAAAAAGGTGTAAATCTCTGCAATGAACTTATAGAACCACCGGTGCTCGATTAATTTCTTAAAAACCTAACGTTATCCTATGAAAACTGTCAGTTCCCTGCTCGATGCCGAATGGTATGAGCGGTATAAAAAAATCTCCAGACTCAATATCCGAAGTTCCATCTATGATGTAACAGACCGCTGTAACCTGCGCTGCAAGGGCTGCTTTTTCTTTTCATCCGGCGAGCATGAGCGCGCTTCCGAAGAAAAGGATGTGGACAAATGGCACAGCTTTGTAGAAAAGGAGATGGATCGGGGAGTCAACCTTGCCATCTTGATAGGCGGGGAACCCACACTCTGCATGGATAGAATCGAGGCATTTTATAAACGACTGCCTACTTTCTGTGCAACCAACGGTCTTATAAAAGTTCCCAGGGATCGTTTTCCCGACATGATGGTTGGCCTCTCCCTGTGGGGGGATTCCCAGGATGAAATAACGCTTCGCGGACAGGACACTTTTAAAATCACCAGTGCCAATTATGAAGGCGACCCACATGCCTACTACCTGTATACCATCACCCCGAAACAACTTGGAAAAACAGAAAAAATCATACAAAAAATTAAAAACATTGGACTGAAGGTTCATATGCAGCTTCTTTCCAATGATGAGGACGTAAACGGATTCTCATGGAAAGCCGAAGAGCTGATTGCCATTCGGGCAGAGATGGATGCCATGCTTGATGCCTATCCAGGCACTGTTGTTTCATCAAAATATTACCATGAAGTTATCACCACTGGAAAAATGCTGGATCGAACATTTGGCTGGTCTGAATGCCCATCTGTTACCATTCTGCGGGACAACCGTGATCCCCAACCCAAGCGGCTGACAAACTTCATCCGCTATGCCTCGGATCTTAAAACCGTGCACCGTTGCTGCACCTCCGAAACCCGTGACTGCTCCACCTGTAAAGATGGTGCCGCACACATGAGCTGGATCATGGTGAATAAGCGTGCCCATATCAAAACAACAAAAGACCTGCAAAACTGGATAGAAGTGTATGAGATGTTTGCTAAATTATACCAGTTCATCCCCTGGTAATCCGTTGTAGCTCCCATGGGAAATGGAAATCCTGTAATCATTGGCTATGACGCCATTTCGGCACTTGGCATTGATCTTGAGCAGCAATGGCAAGACGCTTTAGCCGGCAAGAGCGGTATTGGCCCCCTTTCACGCTTTCCTTTAAAAAACGATTTCCCTGTTAAGATCAGTGGGCAGTGCCCTGATATTCCGGATAAATACAAGAAGTACCCTTTTCTTACTGCCAGGCATCAGGCCAGCTGGAGTTCACCAATATTTAAATATGGGATGCTTTGTGTGGCCCGTGCTCTGGAGTGTTCAGGGATTGAAATAACGGCAGAACTTGCTCCACGAGTGGCTGTTACATACAGCTCAGCTGTTGGTGGGCTTGACGCTGTTTTACATGCAGACAGGCGTTTACAGAAAGAGAATAAACTCCCGCCACCATACGCAAATCCCAACTCCTGCATCAATATGGTTGGCGGAAAGATTGCCATTCAAACGGGAGCACAGGGGCCCATCGTAACTCCTGTTACAGCATGTGCCACCGGCCTCACATCAATGATCACAGGAGCCATGTTTCTGGAACAGGGCCGGGCAGATGTTGCTATCTGCGGGGCTGTTGACTTTGCCCTTGTTGAACCCATTGTGGCAGGATTTTACACCATGAACGGCGTATACATCCCAAAAGACGGTCAGGATAACGAAGCACCTGAAACGGCCAGCCGTCCTTTTTCCATAAACAGACGCGGCTTTGTCATATCCGAAGGTGCAGGAGCTGTGATTCTGGCAACACCTGAGTTTGCCAGACAGAATGGTTTGGCTTTTAACATTGAGCTTGCCGGATGGGGCATGACATCAGATGCCCATCATTTTGTGGCGCCCTACTTTAAAACCGTTAAACAGTGCATGGAAAATGCCATACACGATGCGGGAATCAGTGCCTCTGATATTGCCGCAATTAATGGTCATGCAGCATCCACCAGGGTTGGTGATAAGGTGGAATATGATGCCATCACTGCACTCTTTGGCAAAAGCACACCACCTGTCTCAGCCAACAAATCACTTATCGGGCACCCCATGGGCGCCTCAAGTGTAATAGAATCAATTTTCAGTTTTCAGGGTATGCGTGATGGGATTCTTCCTCCAACCATAAACTATCTACCCGATCCTGAAATTGAAATTGACTGTGTTGCCAATACAAAACGAGCACTTGATCAGGAATTTGTTTTGAAAAATTCTTTTGGTTTTGGCGGCTGCAACAGCTGCGCTGTTTTTAAACGGATTACGTAAGCCAGCCTATGAAAGCTCCATTAAACAGACGAGTCTTTGTTGCTGGATATGCAGCAGCCACAGCACTTGGCAACACTTTTGCCAAAACCTGGAAAAGGGCTGTCAGTGGTGAGGCTGGCTTTCGTCGTGTCACACGCTGTAAAACAGCAAGCCGCTCCAATGTGGTTGGTGAAATTCCAGAGTGGGATCCAACAAGCCTGCCCTATGTCACTCCTAAAGACGCTTCCATATGGAACGGTGCTTATGTTTTTCTCACCATGGAGATGTGCAAGCAGGCTCTTCTCCATGGAGGCCTTGAGATTGATGGCGACACTGGTCCCAGAACTGCCTGCCTGATTGGATCTGCATTAAATGGCACAGATGCATTCCGAATTGGCATGGACAACTATGTCAATCGCGGGCCATTTAAGGTAAGCCCCTATCTATTGCCCAATGTATGCGCTAACCTTCCTGCCGGAAAAGCTGGAATGCTGCTGAATTTTACAGGGCCGATATTTTCCCCACAGGGGGCCTGCGCTTCAGCTAATCACGCCATTGCCATTGGATCAAGAATGATACGGGATGGGGACTGCGACTTTGTATTAGCAGGTGGTGTGGAAACCTGCATACTTCCTGAGATAATACAGGGATTTTCCAATATGCTGGCCACCATTAAAGTTGGACCGAAAGATCGTGCCCACGAGGATCCAACTTTGGCTTCACGGCCTTTCAGCCTTGATCGCAAAGGTTTTGTACTCTCAGAGGGTGCTGGCGTGCTGCTCCTGGCAGCAGAGGGGAAAATAGAATCATTAGGCCTTGAAAAAAGAGCCGAAGTCGCAGGAATTGGCTGGACATCAGATGCCAAACACTTCACTCGCCCCAATAAAGAGACCATTGTCCGCGCCATCCATGATGCCATTGATGATGCTGAAATCAGCGTCCAGGATATTGGCAGCATTAATGCCCACGGAACATCAACACCCACAGGTGATGCCACCGAAGTTGAATGTATGCGTGAGATATTTGGCAGACAGATAAGCAATATTCCGGTAACAGCAAACAAATCACAGGTGGGTCACAGCCTTGGGGCATCGGCAGCCATCGAAGCAGCACTCTCCATTGAATCCTTAAGAAAATCAATTGTTCTTCCCACGGTGAACCACATCCCGGATCCAGCTTTTGCAGATATTGATGTGGTCCCAGACAAGATCCGTAAACATACCTATGAACACGTACTGTCCAACTCATTCGGATTTGGCGGCACTAACTGCTGTATCGTTTTCAGGGGAGTGTAAAACAAATCATGCGACCAAAACCATTTATCCCCGAAATCCTGGCCAGTCATCCGCAACATGTAAAAGACACCAACAGTGGCCTCATATGGCATCGAAGCGAAATGCGGGTGCTCTATGTTGACACAGATCGTTCACAAGTTGTGTATCATGCCAACTACTTGAGGTATTTTGAATTTGGTCGGGCAGAGCTCATGCGGGGAGCCAATTATCCCTATAAACAAATTGAAGCAAGCGGCTATGTGTATCCCATCATAAAAACGGAACTCAACTACCATACCCCGCTCTTCTATGACGATTTGATGCATATCCATACCCGGCCTTCAAGTATTGAACTTGTAAAACTGCAGTTTGATTATGTCATCACACGAGCCAAAGATGATGAAATCATCTGCACTGGTTTCACTAAACATTGCGCAGTGAACAGTGATGGTATTCCAGTCGAGATTGATGCAAAAACCATCAAACTCTGGGAAAGCTTCCCCACACGATAATGACTCTCCGAAAAGCTGTCCGGATTCCAGTTCTTCCCTGGTTTAAAGACCATCGTTTTAATGACCATTGTATTTTTCCGGCTGTCGAGAGCATGCTTTTACTTGCAGGAATTGCCAAAGAAATCAGACCGGATATCCAACGATCCGTAATAAGTGAGGCAGTTTTTTCGAAATTTCTTCTCATCCCTGAAAATACAACAACAGTATCAGCTTTTGTGGACATTGATGAAGATGAACACGGGATCAACCTTAAGCTTCTCAGTAAAATACAGTTTAAAAAGATCAGTCGAATCAAAGAACATGCCAAATTATGTTTTTCAGTTAAACCGCAAGCAACAACTACTGCAATAAAACGCATGCCCGTTGAGTGTGACGTTTCTGTTGAAGCCGAACGAATATATGAAGAGCTTGTACCCTTTGGCCCGACTTATCGCAGTTTAACGGGAATGCTGAACGTATTTGCCAATATGGCCTGTGGCACTCTGCTGGCACCCAAGCTTTCCCAACAACACGAAATGGAAAAAGAACTGGGGTCCCCATTTCCTCTGGACGGTGCCATGCATGCTGCCTGTGTATTGGGCCAGTGTATCGCTGACTTTGTTCCTTTTCCTGTTGGTTTTGTTTCGCGTTTAATTCACAAGCCCACGCAGGCAGGAGAAACATACAACACCACCGTGCATCTAAAGTCAGCAACAGAAAGTGAGCTGTTATTTGATATATCTATTTGTGATAGAGCAGGAACAACTTGTGAAATAATTAAAGGATTACGAATGCGGGACGTAAGCAGAGGCACTATCAAGCCACCTCAGGATTTAGCCAGGCTGAAAGCTTCTCTGCAGTAACCCGACATAACCAGCGAAAAAAAATAACCGTATATTTTGCCCCGGAAAAGTACATCCCGAGCATGAAAACAAGATAAGAAAAACCGTAAACCAGTGGCCCGCCAACAACTGCAAGTAGCGGTTCATTCAATTTAATGGCCAAAAAACCAAGAACCGCAACGGCAGGCCAGCCAAGAAGTGAGCCGAGAATGATAAAAAAAATACCACTAACGACCCTTAAAGACGGCTTTTCTTTAAACGCAGAGAGATCCGCCTTTTCTTCAATGGCCAATCGCACAAACTTCGTGCCAAGGAATTTTTCTATGAGCTTTTTCATAAGTCCCTGCATACTTTTTCACGTCCACACTGTCGGAATACAGGTCTAAGATGACCACTTCCCCAGATCCCTGGTCTTTTTTTGACAAGATTTATTGTATCTCAATAGATACTCGGATTGATCGCAGAACAGAAGCTAAAAAACAATTCTCCGAGGCCGGACTTCTTGATAAAGTTGAATTTGTCCTTGTCAAAAAGCAACATAAAAACCCTGAAAAGGGCATTTTTGAATCCCACATGAACTGTCTGAAAAAAGGGCTGCAGGCAGGATCAGCCCATATTCTTATTTTTGAAGATGATATTCTTATAAGACAATCCCACCCCCATGTCCTGATTGAGGCTGTAACTTTTCTAAAAAACAATCCGAACTGGAATGCATTCTTTCTCGGTGCAATCATCAGCAAAATGCAAAAGACCTGTACCCGCTCCGTGGTAACTATTCGGTTCCGATGCCTGGCCCACGCGTACGCCCTTAATCGACCCTTTGCCCAATATCTGGTGCAGCAGCCATGGAACGATATCCCCTTTGACGATCTTCTCAAACAACAGTGCAAAAACTTCTTTGCCCTCTCCCCCATGATTGCATTTCAGAGTGATGCGAGCAGTGACAACCAAACCATTATACTGGACAGACTGCGAAGATCTTTTGGTGGATTGCCATTCATTCAAAAAAGTAACGAATTTTATCAGCGTTACAAATTTGCTGTCATCTGTATCCATGCATTACTGTTCATTGCTTTTATCGCACTACTTGCCATTGCCCCATAAGGGCTGCCATATGGAAAGCAGTTTCAGTGATCAGGGCGGTGCGTTGCTTGCTGTTTATTCTCTTGGTCCGAATAGGCCGGAAGATAGACAGAAAAGGTTGTACCTTTACCCAATTTACTGGCCACCTCGATATAGCCGTCATGTTTCTCTACGATACCGTAGACAATGGCAAGCCCCAGTCCCGTGCCTTTCCCGGCCTCCTTGGTTGTGAAAAACGGGTCAAAAATCTGGTCGATATTTTCCGGTGCAATGCCAGGCCCGGTATCGCTAATATCAATTCGAACATAATCGTCATCGGTTACTCTGATCTTCACTGTAATTCTGCCATAATCGCCAATGGCCTGTTCGCCATTGATAATAAGATTGAGAAACACCTGCTGGAGTTTGTGAAGATCACCATTGACCCGAGGCAAATCATCGGCAATATCCTTATACAGAGCTATTTTGTGGATGCGCAATTCATTGGCTATCAGATCAGTTGTCTTGTGGAGGATAAAATCGATATACAGAGGTTCCCGATTAGATGCCTGGGCACGGGAAAAATCTAACAGGTTGCGAACAATCTTACTGGCCCGTTCGGTCTGCTCCATGATATCTGAAAGAATTTCTTTAATCTCTGTTTTGTCCATGGTGTCAATTTCTTCCAGAAAGATATCTGCCGACAGTGAAATATTATTTAAAGGATTATTTATTTCATGGGCAATACCGGAAGAAAAGGTACCGATGGAGGCCATCTTTTTTGACTGAATCAACTGCTCCTGCTTTTGTTCCAGGGCCTCGACCATCTGGTTGAAATTTTCTATCAGGCCGGAAACCTCATCCGGTGAAGCGTGCGACATAACTATTTTTTTAAACTCACCGGCTGCCAGATTTCTGGTACCCTGCTTCAGACTGGACAGGCGGCGCAGGATACTCCTTGTTTGGGAGAAAAAGATTGTAGCGCCTATGGCAAAAAAGAGTGCCGGCAAGAAGGTGAGCCAAAAAATGATCCATTTAATTCCCTGACTGGTAATCTGTCTGTTAAAACGAACCAGTCGAGCAGCGTCATCGACGAGCTTCTGTCCAAGTTTTCTGACCATGAGGCTGTTTGCCTCAAGAGGCAGGGGGATGTCGTTACAGCTGCCTGCCCCGCACCAGTGCATGAAAAAATCGCTATATTCGGAAAAATTACGACGTAGATCATCCAGTACCTGCTGTTCTCCCATTGATTTGAATGATCCTGTCAACTGAGATATCGTCTTTTGTATGTCTTCCTGGGAATGGATTGATTCTCTGTAAAAATCCCCGTCAATCCCCAGCATGATATTTTTTTCATAGCGCCGAAGTTCAAGAATAGCATTAAACAGATCATCCACAGCCTCCATGGTCACCATTTTTTTTTCCAGGGCCACCAACTGATAGCTATACAGGGATATCAGAACAATAATCAGTGCAATCGTAAACCCGCTTAATAGCAGCAGACGATGGCGGATTGTGCTGGGATTGAAAACCGATACTATTCTTTTCATATCTGATAAACTCGCAAAAAGGTTAAAATCCCGATGGCTAAGTAGATAGCGCAGACTTCGAAAAACTTCATATGCGAGGCACACATTTTCTGTTTAATTTCGGCGTCACCCCATTGAACAAAAGTGACATATGATACGGGAAGAATGCGATTTCAACGTAGAATCAATAGGGATGATCTGGTACTTTCCAACAGTTTGTCAACCATGGACATGGAGAAAAGCTTTTTAAGCAGGGATTCTTTACCCATCCACAGGGCAACGAGTCCCTCCCTTGAAGCGTTTGTGACATGTTCATTGAGATCACCACTGTCAATCAGTTTCACCCAGGCACCCACATTCCGGTCATTATAATACTTGAGCAGATCAATCATCCGGCTTTCCATGGCATTTTGCCTTGTACCCGATTTTTTTTCGTTGACTCCAATAATTTTCAGTCCGGTCTCATAAAGGGTAACCATTTGATTAATCAGTTCAAGGGAATCCTGGCTGACAAAGGATTGATCAAGAATGGAGACAATCTGATTTGCATTTTTGGGCTGTTTGACAACCAGTACAGAGCAGGCTGCGTCCTTGGCAATACGCAGGGGCACATTCATTTCACCGTCCCATTCACATCCGAGCTTACCGTTGCAGCCGAGAATAATCAGGTCGGCCCCCACCTCAACAGCTGTTGTCTGAACCTGTTTTGCCACGCTACCTGTACTGATCCGCAACAGACACTCTTTAATCCCACGAGAGGAGAGTTGCCAGGCACTGTCAGAGATTTGGGATAATTCCTTTGAGTCCAGCTCTCCATAGGGCATCTCATCATCACTGAAATAGCTGCAAACATCCCCTCTATATTGAAGCAGGGTGGTGACAAGTGTTTCGTTGGGCTGTTCAGTTCGACTGTTTTGGACACCCAGCAAAACAAGATCCGCCAGTGTGTTCTGGGCAAGTCGGGCAACATCTTTCAGGATATTTTGGCTGTACTCCATTGCATCCAGTGCAATCAGTATTTTCATAACAATTCCTCTTGTTATAGCAAATGGTTAACATATTTGTCTTGCTCTTGCGGGGCAGAGACTGTTACTTATCCCGCACAAGCATAACAGTTGCCAGCGAGTTTGCCAGTACCTGCATTCTCATACTTTCTCTACGGGGTAAAGTTGAGGCAATAAGAGCATAATCTTTCAGATTATCACCAACCTGTTCGGGAGTTCCCAGTAACACATGGACCTCAGAAGCCGCCTTGCCGGCAGTTTTCAGTAAAGATTCCGTCTCCTGTAAAACTGAGCCACCTTCATTTTTATCGAGAATCTGCAGCTCGCTGCCATCATTAAATTTATAAAAGATTATATCAAACTCAAAATCAGAATCACCGAGTACAGCCATGGTTTTCTCCACAAGTGGTGCCGGATCAACGCTATCTGAACAGAGAAGAGCAAATTTTTTGCTGATGCTCAGGTTTTTAACAACCAACAGGGGACATGGGCTGTTTGTGTACATGCTTGAGCTAATGAGTTCAAAGAAGTCACTGGAGCCGCTCGTGGACATATGACCTTCAATGTAAAGCTGGTAGAGACCGCTACGCATCTCATATTCAACCTCTTTTTCACGGTCACCCACAAAAATTTTGGGCCGGCCAGCCAGAGGGCAGGAAATATTTTCAGTGCGTAACATCCGATTAACAATCTGTTTACCTGTAGACTCAACCCCATCCTGCCAGGTTTTTCGAACCCATCCGGTCCCGGCCTGTTCCTTGTCGTCAACTTCTTCCACATGGGTCACATATAGAGAAAGTTTGACAAACCTGTTTAGGTAATCGGTAAACCTCAGGGCAATGCTTGAGGCCAGATCTTCATTTAAATAGAGCAGTGTTTTCAACATGGGTATCACCTTACAACACAGTTGCTTTGTATAGTGTCGGTTACTGATTGTTTTTAATTTTGTTCTCTGCCTTGGCAATGACTTCTGCGATTTCTCCAAGCTTGAATGGCTTGGCCAGGAAGTCGAATACACCTTTGTTGAAGGATTCCTTAGCAGTTGCCATTGTTGCAAATCCCGTAATAACGATGACTTCTGTGTCCGGATATTTTTCTTTAACTTCAGTAAGAATCTGCATACCGTCCACGCCTTCCATTTTCAGATCAGTCACAACAATATCAAATCGACGCTCATTGACTCGTGCCAACGCATCAGCGCTGTGGGTAAAAGTTTCGACCTCATACCCTTTTTTTTCAAGAGACGGTTTCAGCCGTTTGCTGACGATCGGTTCGTCATCGAGTATAAGAATACTGGTCTTGTTTGTTTCCATGGTTATCCTCCATTATAGATTTAATTTGTTCGAAGTACGTCCGTATGCGGTCATCGTTCACCATTTTAACATCAAGCTGTCGGGTAAAACCCACTAACAGTCCCAGTAGAAAAAGCCGATCGAGCATATTTTTTTTGTCCATTCTTTTGAGCCGTGCGACAATGATATCGCCATGCAGTTCACAGAAAAAATCATAATGGCTGAGTATTTCAAACAACAGTCTGGTTCTGCGGGCTCTTCTCGTTGTCTCGGTAACGCCACCGGAAAATCTGAAATAAATGTGATTGTCCAATACATTTTCTGAGATATAGGCATCAATAACTGTGAAATGATAGCCTAACCGGAAATTAATATTGGTGTATTCGGCAGAAATAACTGCAAGGTTACGACCAATATCCTCTGGACTACTGTGTCCTGTTTCCGCGGTTCGGGTGAGGCTGGACATGAAACTGCTGAAATCTACATTTGCCGGAGCCATGTCCCACATTCCGGGATACGACATCCCTCTGATAAGTGACTGCATGGGGACAGAGATAATTTGTTCCGGCTGAATACCTTTTTCATGGGCGCCTTCAATGCCTCCTCCAACATCAATGAGGACGAGATCAAGCGGATAATCCCATATCAGTTGCCCGGCCTGCGTATCTTTGTGATGGGTATGGTAATAGTTGAGATGAATGATCGTTTCAACAGCCTTTTCGTGAATAAAGCGAGTCAAGTCGTGGTAGGTTTGGCAATATTTGGGACGGAAATTCTGGTCTGTGGGATCAACCAGGTTGAGGGGTTCTATTTTTTTTAGAATCCTCCGCAGGAGACGATATTCATACAAGCCCTCAATGGGTTCCTCCTGAAGACCGAAATAGTGCAATTCTTTGACGAGCCCCTCATAAATGGTAAGACATTCTGTGTCAAGGGTAATTGTCTGACCGTCAATGAGTGTTTTGCTCGCATCTTCCAGATTAAACAGAGCTGGAACCCGAAATTCCCGCGCCACAGTGGCCAGATGGCCAGTGGTTGAACCGATGTCGGTGATAAAACCTGCCGCCTTGTGAATAACCCGGGCAAGTTGAGGGGAGGCATATCTGGCAACCAGAATACTGCCCAGGGGAAAATCGTCCAAATCACGTTGTCCGTTGTAGAGCCATACCGGCCCGGCGGCAATGCCCTCCACAGCGGCCCCACCTTTGCCACGTAGAAGAATTGTGTATTTACTATCAAGGTCGTTCAGGTCACAGGCCCGCGGTGCCTGTTTCTGCTGAAGGGTCAGTGGTCTGGACTGAAGAATAGTCATCCTTCCCTCGTTATCCACCGCGAACTCAATGTCCTGAGGTTTTTTGAAATGTTGCTCCAGTTTCAGACCGATGCCAGCCAGTTCTTTCAACTGATCATCCTGAAGACTGGGCCTGTTGCGCTGTCCCTTCATCACCGGGGCCATTTCCGTGCCGCTACACCCCACAAGGATCATACGCTGTTCTTTGTGGACAATATCAACCTCCTGGGCCTTATGAGGCGGGCTGCGATCCAATACAAAATAATCCGTGGGGATTTCACCTGACACTATGGGGGCTCCCAGCCCCCAGGCGGAGCTGATTAACAGTGTTTCATTTTCAGGCTGATTGGGATCATAGGTGTACATTACTCCACTTACTTTTGCCGGAATCATCAGCTGACAGGCCACTGACATAACAACTTCAGCATCTCTGTAATCTTTCCCCTTTCGATATTCCATAGCCCCTGGATTATACAGGCTGGCCACGACTTCCTTATAGGAATTGCAGATATTTTCAACAGGAACATTGAGACGACTCAGGTATTGCCCCGCAAAAGAGGCTATCTCATCTTCACCCAGGGCACTGGAACGCACAGCAAAACATTTTTCGGTTTCGGCATGCGTCCCTGTTGTGAGGTCTGCTGCCTTTTGGATTGCCAGGACAAGATCTTTAGGAACTTCACTGTTGATGATTGCCTGTTTAATGGATTCTGCCGCTTCACTGGTGGAAATGGTCTCCTTTTCCCATTTGTGCATATATTCAGCAACGGTCGTCTTGAGGTCATTGTGCTTCCAGAAAAGAGCAAACGCTGCCGTTGTAATAGCAAATCCTGCGGGAATGTTCAGGTCGAGTAGAGAACCGATTTCAGCAATATGTCCGTTTTTACCGCCTACGGCATCAAAGAGATCTCGGTTTATGACGGAATATGGGAGTACCAGATCTGTTTCCGGCAACAGGATCCCCGAATCAAGAATTACCTCTATTTCTTCTTCAATACGGTGGAAACTCACAAAAAGGCCGAGGTACTTCTGGCTGGTCAAATGGTTGACAATTACAACGAGTTCCCGCATCATGTCCGCAAGATACCGGCAGCAGTTTCGAATGTACTGCTGATCAAAAATATAATCTCCACTCAATTTGTCATTGGCATCGGCAATCAGATCCAGGATCTGATTGTTCAACTCGAGACTCTTCTTGAAATTGTTAAAGAGGAGTTTAAAGGGAATGGTCTCCTCTTCTTTTTTCTGAAAGATCCGTCTAATCTGTTGCAGGAGGTTTTTCATCGGTTTTTCCCAAAATGAGCAGAGCCAGACAGCCTCTCTCAGTGAGCTCCTCCCCCACCTTTAAAGAGAACACCGATAATGAGGCCAGTTCCAATGGCTATCACCACCGACATTATACCAAACAGCAGAGAATTACCAAATGCGAGCTTTGCGATCATGGCAGGAAACCCCTGAAGTTGCAGGGTAAACTCTCGGTTCAGTTCTGCCGTCACCGCCCCCTGCCTAACAGACAGTACCTTGACATGATAGCTGCCGGGCTTCATTTTAACTGGAATCTTCAAGGTTGCACTGAAGGATTTTACTCCGTCAGCCTCCGCCCCATAGCTTACACCGCCTTTGTTCATCGCATAAACACCTGATTTTTCCATGAGTTTAACATACTCCCCAAAGATAAAGGCTCTATCCGCACCAGCAGGTTCTATGACGATCTCTTTTTCAACAACCCCGTATCCGATGCCTGTTTTTGAGCCGATAAGCTCCTGGGATACATTCTCCGGGTAATAGATCATATAATCTGCCGGAGCATTTGCCAGGGAAACATCATTCTTGTTCATCCACAACAAACCAAGGACTTTACCTTTTTCTTTTAAATGGACATCCGTTTTAGGTCCACTGACCTCAATTACAACATCGCTGTCCACCGGTACCGTGCCTGTGGCTTCAAGGGTCGTACCATTGTAGAATGTTGTAATATTGATGGTATCGGTTGAGAGAAGCAACTGCAGTTCATCTGCCGTAAAACCCGGAGTTGCTGTTACCAGAAGCCCGACTGTCAGTACACCCAAAAATGTGATTATTTTATGGAGCATGATATTCTTTTTCCATTCCATCTTAATGGCCCCCCTTAAGCGCAACTAAAATGGTTGGCGTCATCAAGAGGCCTGCCATCATTTTAAAACAGACCAGCAGAACCAGGCTGGCAAGCATGATTTTCAATTGGTCGGCCTTTAGTCGTTTACTCACAGCTGTACCAATCTGGGCGCCGATGGTCGACCCTGCAAGCAGTAGAACGGCTAAAACAAAGTCAACGGTGTGGTTGGTCCAAGCCTGCATGACCGTAACATTGATACAGGTAAAAAGAATCTGGAACAGGCTTGTCCCCACAACAACGTGCATGGGCATCCGCAACATATAGACCATGACCGGAACCATGATAAAGCCACCACCGACGCCCATGATTGCAGCCAGAACACCAACAAGCACGCCAACAAGCAGAGGGAGTAGTATGGATATTTCGCATCCAGACTTTTCAAATTTGTATTGGAAGGGGAGCCGTTGTATGAGGGACTTTCCGGGGGCTACTGCTTTAACAGGCTCTGCCATTGGCTGCATGACCTGGATTTTCTCTTTTTTCAGTCCCTGCAGACTTTCCCAGAACATATAGCCGCCCACACCGCCAAGCATGATGACATAAGTAATGGCAATGAGAAAATCAGCATTTCCCATGGCTTTCAGAAGCTTAATAACCTGGACACCGAGAGTACCACCTGCCACCCCGCCAACCAGCAGAGTAATTCCCATGGGAATATCAACATTGCCGAGTCGCATGTGAGCGAGGGTGCCCGAGGTCGAGGCTCCGACAATCTGGTTGGAATCAGAAGCCGCTGCCACCGTAGGAGGAATACCAAACATCATCAAAAGCGGAGTCATGAGAAATCCTCCGCCCACTCCAAAAATACCTGACAGTAGCCCGACAAACCCGCCAAGACCAAGTATCAGTAATACATTAACGCCGTTTCCAGCTATTGGTAAATACATATGAAACATTGTAAATATCCTCTCTTCCCTTTCATCTTTACATTTTCCTGATAATCCATACACGGAATTCAGCAGATGTGCACATCGTGGTAGTTAAGCTAACTGTCCCTTAGCAATGGGAATGCCGAAAAACAGTTTTCATTAAAATAATTAAATACATCTTAAATTATGTTTTATATCAGTATGATAGAAAATAATGCCGTGCGGGATTATCTGTCAAGGGAGGGGGCAGGCGGTTCACTTTGGACAGGAACCGTGTCCATGTTTCACAATGAAACATCTGCCACTTTTTTACGCTAACATTGCGTTATATAATAATAAGAAGAACGCCCTGAAGAACTGCTCGTTTCAGTATGAAACGAACACGGGAAAGTCAGTCCTGCCCGGAAAGTTTATATTTTTTCATGCGTCTCCATAATGTGGTACGTGGAATCTGCAATATTTTTCCGGCAGCTTTAATGTTATGATTGGTTTTCTTGAGAACCCGGGAAATATAGCGTTTTTCCATCTCATCCAGAGGAAGAAAATCCTCGTTAAAAGAGTTGGGGTGATGCATCTTTCGCAGCCAGCCCGGTAAATCAGCAACAGTAAGTTTCTGCCCTTCTGTAAGAGCCGAGGCGTGCTGGATGATATTCTCTAGTTCCCGTACATTACCCGGGAAATGATAGTGCATCAAAATATCCAGTGCTTCCGGTGAAATGGTGTTGATTTTTTTGTCAAATCCTCGATTGGCCTTATTAATAAAGTGGCGAACAAGGAGCGGCAGGTCTTCGAGCCGTTCTGCAAGTTTAGGAAGCCTGATTGTTACAACATTGAGCCTGTAATAGAGATCCTCGCGAAACTTATTCTCACGTATCATTTCCTTGAGGTCTCGATTGGTTGCTGCAATGATCCGGATGTTTAAATCAATGGGAACGGTGCCACCGACCCTGAGGATCTGCCGTTCCTGAAGAACATGGAGCAATTTAACCTGCATGGAGAGTGGCATTTCACCTATCTCATCAAGCAGGACTGTACCGCGGGCTGCAGTTTCAAACAACCCCGCTTTACATGACCCGGCATCTGTGTAGGCTCCTTTTTCATGCCCAAACAATTCTGAGCAGATGAGTTCTTCGGTGAAACCGCCACAATTAAAGTAAACAAAAGGTGCATCACGACGAGACCCAAGCTCATGAACTGCTCTGGCTGTCAGTTGTTTCCCTGTGCCTGTTTCCGCCTCAAGCAGAACATTACAGTTAACCTGGGCCACCTTTCTAATGGTCTCAAAGATGGCAAGCATCGGCTTGCTCTTCCCTATAAAACCGGGCAACAGTTCATCATCCCCCACATCTGTCTTCAGTAGGGTATTCTCCCTTCGCAGCTGAATTTTATCGGCTGCCCGTTCGGCCATCAGGCAGATATCATCTTTTCGGCAGGGCTTGGACAGATAATGAAATGCGCCTTTTTTAGTGGCTTCTACCGCATTGGCAATTGATCCGTGCCCAGTAACTATGATTACCTCAGTGTCACTGTGATCAGTTTTAATCAAATCAAGTATTTCGATACCATTCACGTCCGGGAGTTGCAGATCCAGAAAGACCATATCAAAAGAGTCATGTTTTATGGCCATTAAAAATGACATTCCTTCAGCGAAGGTATGAACCTCGTACCCTTCATTTCCAAGGATACGAGCCATCATTTTTAAAGTTGTGGGATCATCATCTATAACGGCAACAGAGATCATTTGGAATCCATTTCAACAGGAAGCTGTCCTGGAAAGAGCGAAAAATTTACGGAAAAAGATATTTCCGGGCCACATCGTTGATTAGTGCCTTACTCCTGAAAGCTGTAATAAAAAACAAGAAAATCGAAGTGTTTCAAACTCAAATTATCAGCATAAGCAACAAGGCACTTACTTGCAGTTTACCTGCGTTAGCAATAAAAGCTTACAAACTGCCTTGTTGTTCCCGAATGATATCGTAGCGTTGGGCTCAAATCAAATTACAGACATTTGATAAATGGTCACTTTTAGAAAAAGAGTCATGGATAAAAACTCCCCTCAAAACACCTCGACAAGTATATAATACTTTTACATCAACATAACAAGCCTGCCAGCTTCTACGACAGGGTGATTTTATCCATGACTCTTTTTCTAAAAGTGACCATTTATCAAATGTCTGTAATTTGATTTGAGCCCAACGCTACGAT